>JAUWNA010000088.1 GCA_030612905.1 Promethearchaeota archaeon | reverse complement strand
AG
Source organism: Promethearchaeota archaeon (assembly GCA_030612905.1). GTDB lineage: Archaea > Asgardarchaeota > Lokiarchaeia > Sigyniarchaeales > SOKP01 > SOKP01. The sequence continues at coordinate 7,376 of JAUWNA010000088.1, read as the reverse complement.
TTTTTCTTGGTTAATTTATACGCTAGGTATTGATTTAATATTGCTGTTAACATTAATAACTCTGGAGGAATTTTTTGTTTTTAAAACTAAAAGAAGCTATAAATTTTTGTTCTACTTCTCTTATTATTCCTTTACTGTTTATTTAGGGCATAATTTGATGTATTTTATTTTTTTAAACAGCTTAGATCCATTTAGTATCTGGATAGCCGTTGTAATATCTTTTATTTCGTTTGGCTTGATATTAAGGCTAATATACAAAACCTGGGGTTGGAAGGCTTCATTAAAAGTAATATTAGGTAAAATAAGTTTTTATTTAGCAGGTAGAATCGAGGAAAAAAATAAACGCTAACTACAAGATAAAAAATCGTCTTGATTATAAATTAGTTTTAGTACATCTTATTTCTACCGGATCTTTTTCGAACTTGTTAAAAGAATTATCAAAAGAAATGTAATTTCTAAAGATATAATTAACGGCTTTAATATAACCGCCTTCAATTCCAACGGCAACAGCCCTATCTTTATCAAACAAAAATATTACATCAATTAATGTTCCATTTGTTTTTTCAATCAATTTTACGTTATGAATATAAACATCTTCAAAAAAGCTGAAAACTAGCCTTATTAAAGTTGTTTCAGCTCGGATTATTGAAATTTTTTTACCGTTGAGCTTATATCTCAATTTTCTTAGAAAAAATTTAGCAATAAAATAATCTCTTGGTTTTACAAAATAAAATACAAAAGGATCTCTGATAATTACAAATACTGGAACGATTTTTGTTAATTCAAAAAAGAATTTAAGAAACTTTAATTCTGTGTTAAAGATTTTTTTTTTTATATTTACAATCTGACTAAAATAAAGGTAATCAACTGAAGAATTAGGCATATACATTATGTTTTTATTTTATGAATTTAAAACTCGACTTTTTTAAGAAATTCATAAAAATGATTTTATTATTTTCATCGTTATTACCAATTAATATTAAAATATTTTGATGCTGAAGAGATGAAAGAACGCTTAGACATCCTACTAGTGGAAAGAAGGTTAGTAGAAAGTAGAACAAAGGCACAGTGGTTAATAAAAAAGGGTTATGTGTATGTAAACGATGTAATAAATACTAAACCGGGTAAGAAAATTGAAAACACTTCTGATATCCAATTATTGCGAAAATTTCCTTATGTTGGGCGGGGAGGACTTAAGTTAGAAGCGGCATTAGAGCGTTTCTCTATCTCAGTTAAAGGAAAGGTTTGCGCAGATATTGGTTCTTCAATCGGGGGTTTTACAGATTGCTTATTGCAGCATGGAGCAATTAAAATTTACGCCATTGATACTGCAACAGATATACTTCATCCTTCCTTAAAATGTAAGAATGAAAAAATAATCGAACTTTTAGGAGTCGATGCTAGAAGTTTGAAAACTCTACCTAATAAAGTAGACATTGTAACAATAGACATAACTTTCTCTTCGCTCAAGTCAGTACTACCTAACATCAGGAATTATTTGAAGAAAAATGGAGATATTGTTGTTTTAGTTAAACCTATTTTTGAAATAAACTTTCGTGAAGAAACCAAATTAAAAGTAATAAAAGATTCAGAAAAACTTTACCAGATTTTGCTTAACTTAATGGAATGGAATGTTGAAAATTCGTTCTTTCCTAAGGGGATAATAGTTTCTCCTATTTTAGGAAAAGGAGGGGCTGTTGAATTTTTGATCCATATTCAACTAGATAAGAAATATAATCTTAATTTTAGAGATTTAATAGAGAGAGTTCTTAAAGAGGCGAAAGAAATTAACCACTAATTATGAGGATAATTTTTGAAAACTTTTCCCCATCCTGTTTTGAGGAAATTATTTATTCTTTTCTTGCCGATTGTAGGGTACCATAGCATATCATGAAAGATTAAGGAACCTAAAATTGGAAAGGTAAAAAAGATTTTATTTTGTAATAATGGATTTAAAAATTTTAGGGATCCTTTTCTAACCATCTGATCTCCCCAAATTACCAAACTACGTTTTACTTTAAAGTTCCAATTTATGTTCGATACATCCTCTCCAATAATCTCAATATCTTCGAAGTCTCCGCAACCCAACCCTTCTTCATGCGCTAGTTTTATAGCTGGTAATTTCAAAGGTTCAAATCCTAACATTTTAGCTACAACGGCGTCAACGGCGACTTGATCGTAACCCGCAAGTAGATAATTTTTGATACGAGGAATCATAGTTCTTGGTCCCGCCCCATCCCCACACACAGTTCCATCTACTACTGCCATAATGTTCGGGTGTATTTGTTTTTGAATTATTAACAAATCCACTAATACTTCAGACATAAATTGGTGACTAAAATGTCTACGCTTGGTCAAAAGACCACCGAAGGCATTTTTCATAGAGCATGTTATCCCTCCATGCTTCATTTCTTCCTTGGTTTGTTTTAGTGAGCCTCCGATCGCCCCTGTATGACCGTGAGTTTTCATGGTTGGAAGGTGAATTATGGATTTCCCCACGTAAAATTCTGGAATTTTAAAACCTTCTGGAAATATTTTAGAATCAAGAACATGCAACTGCCTATTTTTCAACGAATTAAACCTATGTCTTAAAGATTCATACGGCACAAACGGAACCCGTGTTAATGGGACAAACCACGCTCCATATCTCTTGATAATAGGCCCCCACTTGTTTCCTTTTAGCCCCTTTTCGATGTTCGTCACGACAGTTCTATTTTCAGCAGTAAAGATTTTTTTTGGATTATATCCATCCTCTACCATGGTTTTAAGGACTCCTTCAACCTGCCATGGCGGACTGGAACACGAAGGGAAAAATTTTGACCAACTTAAATTTAATTTTAAGATGGTTTTATTATTTTTATCGTAAAACTTTTCATATTCTGCTAAATGCATTAATTTCTTATAATCCTCCAAAACTGTATTTGGAGCCGTTTTTACTACAAAAATCTGAGATTTGCGAGACATGATTACTATAAAAAAAGTAACAATAATTTATTTTTTTTATGAATTTTCGAATCTTTTCTAATATTAAATCTATTTAGAAGAAGTAAATATTGAAAAGGAAAAAGATTTGATTTAGTCTGAGATATATTCCATTCCTTCATACGACTTTTTTTCATCTCTTAAAGGAGTACAAAACATGTAATGCTCGCCGCCTAGGTCGACCCTTTCAGGTTTGTTTAGGTGACACCCATCGTGTTTTTCTTTTTCGAAACACCTTGGATGAAAAGCGCATCCGCTTGGAGGATTAATTGGACTAGGAACATCGCCTTCTAAGATAATTCTCTTTGCTTTTATCCCCGGATCGAAAGTTGGTCTTGCTGAAAGCAGTGCTTTCGTATACGGATGGGTTGGATTGTAGAACACTTCATCTATGGTTCCACCTTCAACGAACTTACCTAAATACATCACCTGAACCCCATCAGCTATGTGTTGAATCACGCTTAAATCATGTGTAATGAAGAGATATGACAAGTTAAATCTTTTTTGAAGTTCTTTCAATAAATTTAAAATTTGAGCTTGAACTGATACATCTAATGCGGAAGTTGGTTCATCCAATATCATCACTTCTGGGTTGCATGCTAATGCTCGAGCGATGACAATTCGTTGTTTTTGTCCTCCAGAAAACTCATGAGGAAATCTATCTAAATGCTCTAATTTCATGGAAACGGTTTCTAATAGTTCTAAGACTCGCCTCCTAATTTCATTTCTTGACTTTATACCAACCAGTAATCTGAGTGGTTCTCCAATTATATTTACTATTTTCCAGCGTGGATTTAAAGAAGAGTCTGGATCTTGAAATACCATTTGTATTTTCTTCCTCATGTCTTTATTAAAGCTAATAGTGTTTATTTCCTCCTCGATTTCTGTATTTTTTGCAATCTTTTCTTTTTGTTTTATAAGTTTAAATTTAGGATTATTAGCTATTAATTTACCTTTATAATAAATTTCTCCCGATGTAGGGGAGATCAAATCTAAAATAGTATTTCCAATAGTCGTCTTACCGCATCCACTCTCGCCTACTAACCCAATAGTTTCTTTTTTACGAAGATCAAAAGATACACCATCAACCGCCTTTACATATCCAATCTTTCTTTTGAATAATCCTCCATAAATTGGATAATAAGTTTTAAGATTTCTTACTGAAATTATTGAATCTTCTGGTATATCAAACTTTTCAGGGGATATAATGCTTTTTTCTACTTCTGTCATTTTCTGATTATCCTTTCTTTATTTATTTAAAATTTAAATTTGAAATGATACTAAATCTTCTTTATCTTTCAATTCATATTTAGGAGAGTCTTTATATTCTGGATCAAATAAATGGCATGCAACAAAATATTTTTCACTAATCTCATTTAGTTTAGGTTTGATTTTATCGCATACTTCCATTCTATAATCACATCGTGGATGAAACCTACAAGCTGATGGAGGATATATTAGATTGGGAACCATTCCCCTTATAGTTTTAAGCTTTTGATCCTTCATATCTATTCTTGGAATTGCTCCTAAAAGTCCTTGTGTGTAAGGATGTCTTGGTTTCTTAAATAAATCCTCTGCAGTTGCGTATTCTACAATGTTTCCACTGTACATCACTGCTACTCTATCGCATAATTCTGCAATAACGCCAAGATCATGTGTTATTAACATAATTGAAGTCTTAAACTTTTTCTTTAATAGTTTCATAAGTTCTAGAATTTGTGCTTGAATAGTCACATCTAAAGCGGTTGTTGGTTCATCTGCAATCAATAAGGAGGGATTACATGAGAGCGCCATTGCAATCATGACTCTCTGTCTCATTCCACCACTTAATTCATGAGGATAACGGTGGAGTATCTCTTTTGAATCGGCAATGCCTACTTCTTTAATAATTTCTGCAGAGTAATCATCCGTTACATCTTTCAATTGGGGATAGCGTTTAGTTTCTTGAGAGAGCTGTTCTATCCGTAGTTGTAATTCTTCTGTTTCTTCTTCACTTAATGTTTCTTTATTTATTTTCAATTCTTTTTTTAGTGTTTTTCGTTCATCAGTTTTTTTTTTCCTTTCAAGTTTTCTACGATCTAACTCTGCCTTAAGTATTTCTTTTTGATGTAATAAAAAAGTTTCCCCTACTTGAGCCCCAACTGACATAACAGGATTGAGAGAATTGAGAGGATCCTGAAAAATCATAGTAATCTCTTTTCCACGATATTCTCTCATTTCCTTGTTATTTAATTCAATCAAATTTTCATCTTTAAATAAAATCTTACCTTCAATTATTTTTCCTGGGGCTCTAACTAAGTTTAATATAGATAAAGCAGTAACCGATTTTCCACAACCAGTTTCTCCTACTAACCCAAGCACTTCATTTTTAAAAATATCGAATGAAACTCCGTCAACCGCTTTTACTACTCCTTCTTCAGTATAAAAATATGTTTTTAAATTTTTGATTTGTAGTAATTTATCATTTGATTCCTTATCTGTTGACGATATTTCTACGCTTTCTGTCATTTTATTTTATTCTCCAGTTTGATATCATTTATGTTTAAAAAGTATAATTAATGATCCTCTATAAATTTTTTAATCGAGGATCTAACGCATCACGTAATCCATCACCTAACAACATAAAACCTAAAACAGCCAATAAAATGAAGACCCCAGGCCACATTGAAGCCCAAGGGGCAATATAGAGATACGCTCGGCCCATACTAATCTCGTTTCCCCAGTCAATCATTCTATAATCACTAAAACCTAAGAATGAAAGTCCGGCTAAGCTCAATATTATGCCCCCAATGTCAAATGTGACTGAAATTATTATTGGTTGTATAACATTAGGTAAAATATGCTTAAACATTATTCTTCCATTTCCAGCTCCCGCTACTCTAGCGGCTTGTATATATGGTAACTCTTTAGCTTGAAGTACATTACCCCTTATCAAACGCGAATAGTAGGGAACCCCAAGAATCCCCCAAGCAAGCATAATGTAATCAATTCGGGGTCCAGTTTCAAAATACTCACCTAAAACGACTATAAACACCAGTGCAAGGACTAAAGAGGGAAAAGCTAGAAAAACATCCATTATTCTCATGATTACCGCGTCAACCCATCCTCCGTAGTATGCGGCGACAACACCTATCATAACACCAAATACTACACTAAAAGTTATAGCTGGAAGTGCGACTGTCAACGAGGTTCTTGCTCCAAAGATTAATCTTGTGAGGACATCACGTCCAAATAAGGTTGTTCCAAAAATGTGTTCTTGGGAAGGCACACCCCACCATGGACTATATGCACCAAGAGCTTCTTGAAAAGTATAAGGTGCAAGCCAATGAGGGAACACCGCCAATGTGGCTATAAAGAGCACTAACACGATGCCAAGTATAGTTAAAACGGATTTAAATCGTCTAATGAATTTTCTCTTACTTAGTTTCTTTTCATATTCGAATTCTCTAATTGTTAACTCGTCTAGTCGAGATGCTGGAACGAAAAGGAATTTTAAATTTTTAGTGGTCCACTTCAAAATCCTTTTAGAAATTTCCTTTACGCTATTAAATTTCCTTTCCTCTTCAAACATGGACTTATTAACTATTTCTTTTTGCATTACATTTTACCTCATTTATCAATCAATATCTTATTCGTGGATCTAAAATACCATATACTACATCTGTAATTAAATTAACCGAAATAAAAACTAAGGCAAAGAAAAAGACTAACCCGTTTAATACCCAATAATCACTATTTCGAATAGATAGAATCAATAACTCTCCCATTCCCGCTAATCCAAATGTAGTTTCTGTAAGGACTGCACCTGTTAGCAATGACCCAAAACCTAAACCGAGAATGGTGACGACCGGAATCATCGCATTTTTTTTAGCATGGGTATTAATAACGTCCCTTTCTTTACAGCCTTTTGCTCGAGCGGTTCTTATGTAATCTTGTTCAAGAATTTCAAGCATACTCGAGCGGGTTTGCCTCACTATTGATGCCAAGGATATGAAAGATAAACAAAACACTGGTAAAATTAAATGCCACAAATAATCCCAAATCATATAATACTCTCCAGAGAGAAAAGCATCAATGATTCTAAATCCAGTTACCAATTTGGGATCTTCATAGATTATGTTTTTAAACCCGGTCGTGGGAAAAAGTGCCACATCATCTATTCTAATCAAATAACCTAATGTATACTGGAGCAACATACCAAGAAAAAACACAGGCAATGCCACGCCAAGTAGTGTAATTCCTCTAAAAATTGTATCCTTTGCTTTATTTCTATGAGTTGCCGAAATAATACCCGTCTTAATTCCAACCGTTGCTGCTATAATTATTGAAAAAATAGCAATATCCGTAGTTCGGGGTAATTTTAGCAGAATTAGATCCCATACAGGCATACCTCT
>JAUWNA010000434.1 GCA_030612905.1 Promethearchaeota archaeon | reverse complement strand
GTGGTTCTAATTCTTCTAAAACGTCAAAAAGTGGGGCGAAATAACTAATCTCGTTTTTAATCTCAAAATCAAACCTTTTTTTAACATCCTTCTTCAAATTTTTAAAGAAATTATTTGAAAATTGTTTGGATTGAAATGTTATCTCTTGATTTAAGACGAATTTTATTATAAATAATTGTGCTATAAAATAAATAAACGAAAAAACGACATAGAGATGGACATCAGTGTGCTTTTTTCCGTAAACTTTAACAAAATAATCAAACCACTCTTTATAATTATCAGACTGCTTAATATCTTTTTTAAGTAAAGATTCTTCAATATCCTGCAATTCTTTTTTAAACTTGAGCAAATCAACAGTCATAATTACATAAGAATTTAAAAATTCTCCCTTAATAATTGAACAGAGATTCTTTCTTTCATAAAATAATCAATGAATTAATAATTTAATATAAATTTAACAGACTAATATTATTAAATTATCTGTTAAGCATGTTAAAATAGAATTGGCTTCATTGTGACTTCTATAGATATAAAACTGTCAAAACTAAGTTCGCGATCTGAGACTTAAATTACACCATTCGTTAAGTCTATTATTGATATGGCAGAATAGTCTGTCTTGTTAGCTATTAAAATAAATAATTAAAAAAATTTTATTTAACTTTCAGAAATTGAAGACCTAAATTTTCATAAACTCTTTCTTTGTGATAAGGATTAGTTCTTATTGACCCTTTTAAAATGTCTATGATCTTTTCTAATTTTTCATTTGAACGTTGTACTAAGTAGGTTAGTATGGATGGAGATGCTTTAGACTGATAATCAGTAATTTTCTTAAAGCAAATTTCGAAGTCAAAAAAGAATTTATAGGTTTATGGCAAAAGAAAAAGAACAAACCAATGGTAACTAAGGGGAGCTCTCGAAATCTTATCGACGACCTCGAGAAATTAATATGCGTTGGAAGTTAATAATAAACTAATAATATTTATCTTATCTTTTCTCTATATGTGAACGATTTGACTTCGCAAAAAACGCATAAAATACAGATCGCAAAAAAGTTCGAGAACGGCGTTTATTTCAAGTGCGAAATGTGTGGCGCCTGTTGTCGAGGGTTCAAGGACGGAGAAGTTTATTTATACCCCGACGACGTTAAAAAATTAGCAAAACACTTAAACGTAAAAGGTAATTCAGAATTGAGGGAGTTTGCTAAAAAATACTTTAAAATAGTTGACGATTCGTTCTACTGGAAAGAACCCGACGCGACAAGAGCAAAAACTTATAGATACAAAACCCTCGGTTTTAAATTTATCGGGGACGACGAGCATTGTCAATTCTTAAAGGACAACAAGTGCACTATTCACGAGGCGAGACCCTTCCAATGTCGCGCTTTTCCAATTGGATGGAACATGTTAATTAATAACGTCAAAAATTTTATTGATTATTCGAAAAAGTGTCCCGCGCTTCACAATTCGCTCGAAAATAAAGGGAAATTTTATTCAAAAGAAGAGATATTAGAATGGGCGAGCGAAGAATACGAAATCGAGAAAGCTTTTTTTTTTAGGATGAAAAAAAACGATTTTGACATTTTTAAAGCGTACAAATTCCTTTCAAAGGATATCCCGTTAATTAGGAATTGAAAGCCTAAAATTTTAATTTTAATACGTTTAAAAACTTTCTAAGTATTCTTTAATAATAACAATGGTTAAAATTAATTTTAATCAATTATTAGGAACAATTAATATTGACATTAGATAATATTAATCATAGATTCGCGAAAATTTAAAGTTATAGAGTGGTTTCAAATTGAATGTTGGATTGTTTATTTGTGATTGTGGTAAAAATATTAGCGGTGTAATCGATAACGGTAAACTGATAGAACATTTTGGCGCTTATCCAGACGTTCATGTAATAGGAGATCAATATTTATGCGCAGAATTGGGTTTAAATAAAATTATTGAGGAAATTAAAGAAAATAAGATCGACCGGGTAGTTATTGCTGCTTGTTCCTTTAAATTACATGGATTGGTGTTCAGAAAAACAATAGAAAAGGCGGGCATCAATAGATTTCTTATATCCTTCGCAAATATTAGAGAGCAAAACTCTTGGGTTCATAGTGACGAACCCGAGAAAGCTACTAGAAAGGCAATCGATCAAATCAAAATGGCAATTGAACAAGTTAAACTTCTCATGCCTTTAGAGGTACAATATGCTAAGGTTAATCCAGCAACTTTGGTAATTGGGGGCGGAATTGCCGGTATTAAAGCTGCTATAGTCATTGCAGATGCGGGATATAAAGTATATTTAGTTGAAAGAGACTTGACAATAGGAGGTCATATGGCTCTTTTTGATAAGACTTTCCCTACGTTAGACTGTTCGATCTGTATATTAGGTCCCCTTATGGTAGAAGTAAAAGACCACCCCAATATTGAGTTGCTTACGTATTCTGAAATTGAAAATGTAGGGGGTTATGTCGGAAACTTTGATATAAGAGTAAAAAAACATCCGCGCTTTATTAACGAGGAGACTTGCGTAGGTTGCTTTGATCTGTGTCGAGATGTTTGTCCAATTGACATAGAGGATACCTTTTTCCCCAGAAAAGCAATTGATGTTGTTTATCCTCAAGCTATACCGCTCTATCCGAACATTATAGAAGAGTATTGCATCGGTTGTAAAGCGTGCGAGCAAGCGTGTGACCGCGACGCAATCGATTTCGATCAAAAAGCAGAGACAATCGAATTTCAAGTGGGGACAATAATAGTTGCAACTGGGTTTAAAAC
>JAUWNA010000571.1 GCA_030612905.1 Promethearchaeota archaeon | reverse complement strand
ATTTTACGAATCTCTTCTACATATTTGGGGCGCACGACGATATCCGGAATTTGGGCTTCTAATCCCATTACAGATTTGGAAAGATATGACGCTGTAATTGCCTTATTATTGGTGGCGTACTCTTTGCCTAGAATACCAATCATGGCATCTAAATCTTTATCATCTGGTAATTTATAGCTCATTTTTTTTTACCTTTTAATCAATCTTCATACTTTTTGATTTTTGAATAAAATAATTTTTATAATTCCGAAAATTAAATATTAGATTTTAAATTTGTCATAAATGATTTTAATAAACAGATGTATTTTTCTTATAATTGGATTGTTGAATTTATAAAAATAGATTTGAATAAAGGAAAGAATTAGCATATAAATTTTTTAAGAAATCGAATAGCCTTAAACTAAGTTAACTACTCTGTTGATTTCGGCATGTAGTTGAATTACGGTAAAAGGTTTACCGATAAAAGAAGCAGCTCCTATTTCAAGCGCTCGTTCTTTAATTGAATTATCTGCGCTTATAAAAATAACTTTAGTGTGGTTATTGAATTTCATCAATTCAATGGTCGCATCAATTCCGTTTTTAACTGGCATTCTATGATCCATTAAAATTACATCAGGTCTAGGCAAGAGGGATTTGAATTTTTCAATGGCTTCTTTTCCGTTGCTAGCTTTATCAACGACTTCAAATCCGAACGATGTTAGCATCATCTCGTATAACTTTTGCAACGACAAATCGTCTTCTACGATAAATACTGAAACCATTAAATCACCTTGTCCTTAATAATAAAAAAGTATAATTTTATTTTCAAATAACTCTTTAAAAGGGGTTTTTCCTTTATATCTTGTGGCACCCAATACCATTATTAATATATTCTAGGTTGTAATAATCAACTCACTCATTTAATAATTTCGAAATTTAACCAAAGTTCTGCTTAGTAATTTAGTGATTAATTTTTATTTAAGATACCCATTTTAATGGGTAAAAATAAAAAAGAAGAAGTAGAAAAAACTTATTTTTAGTTTAATTCTTTAAAAACCTTTTTGAAGAGAATCTTATGCCGGCAAACAAGAAAAACAAAGAGAAAATCAATGTTAACGGCAAATGTCCAATAACGATATAGGCAAAAGCTGGTTCTGATGAGTAGGCAAATAACACAATAGTTACCGCTAAATGGATGATAGAGTTCGCAATAGCAACTCTTCGATTTGGAGATAAAATCCCAAAAAGAAAATTAGGAAATAGAAATAGAATTATGATATTTCCAGTTGATAACAGAATCAAAGCCGGAAAAAATTTTGTGAACAGATCATCAATATCATATATAAATCGAGTTAGGTCTAAAGCCTCAAAAATAAAAAGAGTCGCAAAAATACTGAGTAAAATTAAAGGGTAGATTAGCGATCCATTAATTAACCACGATATTACCACTCTAATTATGGGGGAACTTATAGTTTTTCCTTTTAAATTGCTTTGAACGTTTTTTTCCATTTCTTCTTGAATGATTTTTTCTGTGTCATAATCAGGCGAATAGGAATCGATAAATTCTTGTAAAATATTTTTCAAAATGTTAGAGACCAATT
>JAUWNA010000268.1 GCA_030612905.1 Promethearchaeota archaeon | reverse complement strand
CAATTCTCATTACGGTTAATTCTCTCTGTTCGGGAAGACCGTTAGTAATTAATAACTGCTTCACTTGTTCGCAAGTAAAGCCTAGTTCTACCTCATTTTCTAACATTTCAGTGTTAATTGTTTTACCAATTAATAAATCGTTCTTTAGATGAAGAGGTGTGTTAAATTCAGCAGCAATCCGTGTTTCTAAGCCCTTCTTAAATTCGTTTGAGATAGTGATTAAACTTATTAAATTCTTACCTTGAAAATAAGTATAATTTAAATGTGTATTGTTATAACTGAAATCGCGCGTTTTGAGAGAACTACTAACGAATCCGTTTAGAAGTTGCTCTTTCCGTACTTCCTCTAACCGAAGCCTTAAAAAGTTTTGCTCAAACGTTTTTTTCAATATTTTAGCTTTTTCCTCAAGTTCATAAACCATATCAAAAATATTAGCTTCACTATTAGGATCAATTTCTTCGTAACAATTTATTGCTACAGTTAAGTAAGTTTTCCAGATACCGGATCTCATTTCTAACCAATTTTTGTAATCCTCTGACGGATAATCGTTCTTATCGAATTTACTTATCTCGTCATAAGCATAAGTAAATTGATCTCTCGTTTTTTTGTTATATTTATTAAAACATTCTTTTGAAAGCATTCGATCGTCAGCAGGAGTTGCATTCACAAAATAATTAAAAAATACTTTTTGATCGATAATCGCTCTAAAGAATTTATCTGGATAAGCAAGCATTGGTTGGACAGCAGCTCCAAGATTCAATAGTTTCACACCAATTAATAACTTATTTTGTATATTAGCAAACATCACGTCCTGGAATCTTTTATACTGGAAGAATTCTGTATCAGGAAATAAATCAACAACTTTTATATCTTCATAACGGTAGAGCGTTCTATTCGAGAAAAAGAATAGAACATCGCGCCACCATACAAAGAAGAGATAATATTGAAAGAGACCATCAATTGTTAGTACTATGAGAAGGGGGATATTAATTGAAAATAGAATTATTGAGATAATAATAACCAAAAGAAGCGAAAACATAAATTTGAGAAAAAGATTGAAGCTGTAAGAATTCCTAGGAACTTCTTTAAGCTCAGATGATCCGAAATCAGTTGGAATATTATAAGTGGTAACTCTTGCGGCTTCTATTAGCTCTCTGGTTTGCAGTAATCGAATCTTAGTGTGATGGAAATTTGCTGTGAATTCCGATTTCAATTCATTTGAATAATCTTCAACTTCATTTAGAAGATGATTTACCCTCCCTCTTTTTAATATTCCCTTTTTATGGCAATATACGCTAAAAAAGATGGATATAGTTGAGGGTACATCATCCTTTGCTAGCGATTTATTTTCTTTTAATCCCTCAACTTTCTGCGTTCTTAAATCAATTATAGGTTTATGGGAAACCTGATAAGAAAAACTTAATTGAGAATCATTTAAAGATTTTAAAAATTGGTTAAGAGTTGGCTGGAGATTTTCAGGTAAAACTTCTACCTTAAAAACCCTTAGGGCAACTGTGGACGAAACTTTTTTATTAATAAGTAAGAGAGTTGAAGGCTCGTCTTTTATAACAAAAAATTCCAAATCTCCAAAAGGGTTAACGTAAAACGCCTCGTTAAAGAGGTTAAAAACTTTATTTAGGAACCTTTTACCTTGATCAAAAAAATATATGAAAAAAAGAGGAAAGAGTAAACTTACGGTAAGGTAAATGTTCGCTGTCAGAAAGTATAACGAGATTGAAACTGCTAAAAATAAAATCACACTTACGCTTCCCTTAATTGTGAACGCCTTTACGTCAATATCCCTATAACTGGGATTTACTCGCCAAATATCTAAGAGGTCGTAATTGACACTAGATTTACCTGATTTTTTCTCATTTTCATCAGAATTATAGTTTTTATAACCCACATCTTTTGACCTATTATTGCTAACAAACATTTATCTATACACCCATCTTAACCTTCTTCTATCTTTTTTTCTATCTTTTTTTCTAATAAGTTTATTAGTTTTTTTAAATTGTTTTTTAGCTGACTTTGCTTCTTTAAAGTCCCCTAATTGTTCGTGCAAATAAGCAATTTCTAACCATGGATTAAGATATGAAATTTCTAGATACATTATTGAAGTTTTAATTGATGATGTATGTGTGGATTTATAGAACGCGTTTAATGCTTTATTATACAATTTCAAATCTTTATATATTAAACCAATTTCACTCCACAGCGTACTTAATAATTCATTCCTAGAGATTGGATAATAACCGAGTATCATTTCCTCAAATCCAAGAAAATCTCCAACCCTAAAATCCTCAGTAAAGTGAATCAATCTCTCAAATATCTCTTTAGCTTTAAAACAAAATCCCGATTTGCGATAGGAAATACCGAGTTGTAATAGTAATTCATTTTTTAAACCTAGAAACAAAAGACGGTGAGATAAATTCACTAATGTGAATTTTATGTTTATAGGGATATATGTTTCAATAGCGTCCAGTGCTTTTTCCATATTTTTAATAGCCCCATCGTACTCATCTTGATAGAAATAATCAAATCCACGATATCTAAATTTATTAAAACTATCTATCGCATCTGATTCTTCTGAATTTACTCTTAATTCTTCGTACATTTTATATCATCATAACATGTCACTCCTCCGTTCTATTTAAGTAGCTAAAAAATTTAGGTCAATTCCTTTTAATTTTTTTTATTTATAAATGGATAAAATATTGCCTAAGTGATTATGAATAAATTAATCACAAATAATTGTGAAGAATGCGGATCAGACCTTTTTATCGCATCCAATGGCTACCACACTTGTAAAGGATGTGGATTTGTATCAGAGGGTTTAATATTGGAAGAACAAATCTTTTATTCCCATGAGAATAAAACTAGCTGCTATTTCAAAAACACTACGATAGGGACCCGCCTTGAAAGAATAAGACATCAATATACAAGTAGAATGAATAGTATGATAAAATTAGATTGTGATAAAAATAAACATCAACTCTTAATCCAGGGCGCAAGGGAAGAAATTAAAACACTTTTATTTATTTTAAGGCTACCTGAAAAAGATATAAGAGTAATTTTTACTATTTTTAAAGATTTTCACCCTAAGATACAAAAAGGGACCAAGTTTCGGAAACCAGAAAAACTTATTCCGTGCATTATATTTGTTTATTATAAATATTATGAAAGTAGGCCAATTAGTTCTGTAGAATTAATCAATTATTCTAGGATTAATCTAAAAGAATTAAATGATTTTTTGTATCACAATAACCATTTATGGGCAGGACATAACATGGACAAACAATCTATGGTCCTAAAACTTATTTTAAAAGTAACAGAAGAGTACAAGTTAGGAATGGATTTTTACTATCAATCAGAAAAAATACTTTTGGGGTTATGGGAGTATATTTGTGATACAACGGAACATCTTTTGGCAGGAATCGCATGTTCTTTAACGATATTATGTGTTAGTGGTTATAAGGTGAGAGTTAGTAATATTTGTGAAAAATTGAATATAAGCATGTCCAATATATCAAAAAAATTTAAAGATAAAATAGTTAAAGCGTTTAAACTTGAAGAATATAAGAGTTTAGTCAAGTCTGCTGAACTTATTAAGAGATTTTTAATTGGATTGAGTTTAATTGACTCGATAATTTAAAAATT
The DNA here is from genome assembly GCA_030612905.1 of Promethearchaeota archaeon. Taxonomy (GTDB): domain Archaea; phylum Asgardarchaeota; class Lokiarchaeia; order Sigyniarchaeales; family SOKP01; genus SOKP01. The sequence continues at coordinate 421 of JAUWNA010000268.1, read as the reverse complement.
ATGATTAATTAATAGGTTTTCAAATGAAATAGGAATTCTTTGAATTAGAAGGAATTACCAATATCCCGAAACTCAACTTAAAAATTAATAATAATTTTTCTTTTAAATATTCCTGTTTTTAAATCTATTCATTATGGTAGTATTCGATTATTTTGAAAGTGTTTTAGAAGGAATTGAGTATTTAATCGCACTTGGTTCGATTTTGGGCTTATTAGGGTTCATAATTGGGGGGATTCTCCTAATTTGGGGCGGTCAGCGGTATCGATTTAAGATGATTGGCGTTATTATCGCCTCCTTTATTCTTTTAGGGGTTTGTGGGCTTTCTACTGGGATTAAATACTTCAAGATTTTTAGATAAAAAAAGAGAGGAATTTAAACTTGAATAATTTATACAATAAATTTTATTTGAATTGAGTCATAT
>JAUWNA010000236.1 GCA_030612905.1 Promethearchaeota archaeon | reverse complement strand
CATCGAATTTAAAGAAAATTTTTGAATATTAAGATTTAATTGTCCAGATTCAATTTTGGAGATATTTAAAATGTGTTTGATCATGTCAAATTGATGCTCTGCAGAGTCTTTAATATCTGTGACAAATTCGTTTTGTTCTTTATTTAATTCTCCATAAACACCCTCTAATAAAAGGTCGGCAAAACCGATAATTGCGTTTAAGGGCGTTCTTAATTCGTGAGACATCGTTCCCATAAATTCGGTTTTAAATTGAGATGATTTTGCAATTTGATCCAAAAACAATTTTTGCTGCTCAAGAGCCATATTCAATTCTTTTGTTCTTTTTTGGACTTCGATCTCCAATTCTTCTTTAAATTTTTCTTTTAAAAGTTCTCCTTTTTTCTTTTCTGTAATATCTTGGAAAAGAAATTGTATCAAGGTTTTATTATTATGTTTGATTATCGATGCTTGGAGGGTTACCCAAATATGTATTCCATCTTTGGTTTTCACTTGAATTTCAATTGGCTCGGGAAAATCTTTTTTAAAAGAAGCTTGAAAAATTAATTTAAAAAAACTTTTGATTTCCTCTGGAAATACTTCCGCTAAATCGTTAATAGATTTCCCTATAAAATATTTTTTATCATAACCAAAGACTCTTTTAGTTGTTGTATTGGAATCGATAACCCTTCCCTTAAAATCAATTAATGTTATCGCATTGGGAGAATTTTCAAACAAATTCTTATATCTCTCTTCAGCAAACTTGCGATTCGTAATATCTCTTGAAACTATTAATCTTTTTAATTCTCCAACTTTATTAGTAAATGCCTGTCCCCTACATTCAAAACTTATCCAACGACCTTCTTTATGTTTAAACCTTAATTCGACAGGTGACATTCCTGTTTTAGAGTATGCTTTCAGAGCTTTAATTGCTTTTTCAGTATCTTCTGGATGTATAAAATCCAAACATGATCTTCCAATTATATCTTTTTTTATATATCCTAATAATTGTAAAGCAGTTATGTCGTTGATATATTCAAATTTAAACTTAGAATCAACTATTGAGATCAAATCGTTTATATTTTCTATAATTAATCTATATTTTTCCTCCGAATCTATCAACAATTGCTCCGTAACATCCCGTTCAAGAGCATTTCCTATGATTTGTGAAGAAATTCGTAATAACGAAAAGTCCTCATTTTTCCATTCCTGCGTATTTTCAACGTTATCGAAGCCAACGAATCCCGCCAAAACGCCTTTAACATATAAGGGGTATGTAAGAACAGATTTTGTATTTTGTATTTTTAGCAATTCTCTCGTTGATTTAGCTTCTTCAGGTAATTCAGAAACATCGGTGATGTGAATTATATTTCCACTTTTAAGTTGTTCCATCCACCAGGGAAGCGTCGTAAATTTTAAATCTTGAAAAATCTGGATTTGCGAAGATACGCCTTCAGCACACCATTCATGAGTGTTATTCATAATTTTCTTATCTTCGTTAAAAAGAAAAAGATAAACACGACTTGCACCACTTAAAATGCCCATATCGCGTAACGATGCGTTAATATCCTCGTCTAAATCTAAATTAATAAGGAATCTGGATGAAATTGTTGATATTAATGTCTCTAAATCAGACCAGTTTTTAATCGTTTTTTCAACTTGTTTAATTTTCCCCATGCTTTCTTCCAAAATTTCGTTTTCGTAATAAATCATAGTTTAAGTTGTTTATAGCCTACTCAAAAAGGATTCTACTTTTTTTACAATGTTAACTTTATTTCTTAAATTTTTAGGGATTGTAAAAGTAAAAGTTGTTCCCTTTCCTAATTTACTAGTAAATATGATATCTCCACCATGTAGGTTAACTATTCTTTTAGATAAAGCTAATCCTAACCCTGATCCGAGTATAGAATCGACGTAAGCAGACTTTACTCTCATGAAATCTTTAAATATTATCTCAAAATCTTTTTCTGCAATTCCTATGCCTGTATCCTTTACATTAAACTCCCATATATCTTTACTTTCCCTAAATTCAAAAGTTACCTTTCCTTTCTCAGTGAACTTAATAGCATTACTTAATAGGTTATAAATTATCTGTTTAAATTTTATTCTATCTGCAAATATTAATTGTTCTTTTTTCAAACCCTTTAAATCAATAATTAATTCTTTTTCGCTATATAACGGTTTTAACGTTGAGATTACTTGATTGACCAAGTTATTTAAATGTATTTCTTCAACTGTTAAGACAACCTGACCCGCTTCAATTTTGGAGATATCTAAAATGTCAGTTATCATTTCTAAAAGATGGTTAGAAGATTCATCAATATCTTTTACGAATTCTAACTGTTCTTCGTTTAATTCACCAAAAACACTTTCTAAAAGCAAATCTGTGAAACCAATAATCGCGTTCAAAGGGGTTCTCAATTCATGGGACATAGTTGCCATAAATTCAGTTTTAAATCGAGAGGATTTTTCGATCTGATCCAAGTATAACTTTTGTTTCTCTATAAGTTCTGTTAGGTCTTTTGTTCTAGATTCCACTTCTTTTTCTAACTTTTCAGTGAATATTCTTTTTAAACTTTCTCCCTTTTTTCTTTCTGAAATATCCTGCATCCATAGGCTTAATTTGATTAATTCTCCTTTTTTATTGTATTGAGATAATTTGGTGCATTTTAACCATTTTCTTTTACCATCCTTGGTCTTTATTACATATTCTAATTTTTCATCATCGCGCGAGTTAAAAAGTTTTCGAATATCTTCTCGAAACATTATTTTATTAAATAGGTTGTTAGCCAATAACTCTTCTTTTGAATAACCAAGCAGTTCTGACAATTTGGGATTTAAATATTCTACTTCTCCTTTAACTACATTAATGTCCAATATCCCCAACGATGAAGTATCTAGTAAATCGCGATATTTTTCTTGACTTTCTTTTAATTTTTCTTGTGTTTCTTTAAGTGATGAGACATCTACAAAAAATTCTAACAAATAATTGTTATCACCGAGAGTAATTGGTAGAACTGATTTTAAAATTGGTATTTCTTTACCAAACCGATTAATTAAAAATCTCTCAGATTGGTCTATTTTTTGCCCCATATCAAAAATAGGGCAAGCACCAATTTCAGCGACACACATGACATTGTGGCATAATTTTCCCAAAATCTCAAGTTCATCATCTATCTCTAATAAATCTAAAGCAGCTTTATTGACCGATCGTACTTTCTTATCATATCCTACCAAAATTATGCCTATAGGCAATAAATCTAAAATTGTTTTCGTTGTTTCAAGAGATTTTCTCAATTTTTCCTCAGCATTTTTTCGCTCTGTAATATCTATTGACGTTCCAATAATTCCTGTAACATGCCTATTTTCATCAATAAGAGGAATTTTACTGGTAAATGCCCATCTCAAACCGTCCTTAGTTTCCCATGGCTCTTCGATATTTAATTTAGGTTTTCCACTATTAATTACTTCTAAATCATCGTTCCAATATGCTTGTGCTTGCTCTTTAGAATAAAGCTCAGAAAGGTTTTTGCCGATCAACTCTTCTTTTTTCATATTATGGGCATTAGCAATATATTTATTCACACGAATATAGTTATTTTTAGTATCCTTATAAAATATCAACGCTGGGATATTGTCCAGAATTAATTCTAACTCATTGCTCAAAATTTTGTATTTCTTTTCAGATTCTTTTAATTGCTTTTCTGCTATTCTACGTCTTGTAATATCTCGAGAGACCGCAATGATAACGGGCTCACTTTGATAAAGACTTTGCTTGCCATATATTTCTACTGGAATCTTTTTTCCACTTTTAGTTGTATGCTCAGTTTCAACAATTTCTTTTTTTAGCCATAATTTTTCATCAATCAATTGAGGATTTTCAACAATTAACTCTGGTGCATTAATATCACGTATATGCATTTGTAAAAATTCTTTTTTCTCATAACCTAATCGTTTACATGCTGTGGCATTGACATCTATAAAATTACCTTTTAAATCAAGAATATATATTGCGTCGTTAATATTATCAAAAAAAGTCTGTAATTTTTCTTCAGAATCTCTTAGTTTTTTTTCTATTTTTTTCCGTTTAGTAATATCTCTTATGATTCCTATTGAGTTCCATTCACCTTTTACTCGAACTGCTGAAAGAGATAATTCTACGGGGAATTCTACTCCATCTTTTCTTATTCCCTCTAATTCAAGTGTTTTATTAATAGCAGCACCTTGTCCAGATTTTTTGAATTTAGAAAAACCTATTTTATGAGCCTTGTGATAACGCTCAGGAACAATAATGGAATGTAAATTCTTGCCTATCATCTCTTTTTCAGGATATCCAAATAATCTCTCTGCAGATTTATTCCAATAAGTAACTAAACCATC
>JAUWNA010000105.1 GCA_030612905.1 Promethearchaeota archaeon | reverse complement strand
TACTTGGGACCGTAGTGTTTGGGTATATTGGAGACAAGAAGTTTAAAAAAGGCAATAAAAAAGCGAGGGTTCTTTTAGCGTTATTCGGCAATATTGCTCCTATTCCATTTCTATTCGTCGCATTAATTATGCCGTTTAGCGCACCTAATTTATTTCCAGGCATATTAATTTGGATCGTATTATTTAGTATTGGAATGTTTGTAAATGGAGCCGTCAACGGGAACTGGTACGCTACAGTCGTAGACTTAAACCTACCAGAAAACCGTGGAACTGTGTTAGCAACCTCAAATTTCTTTGACATCATTGGTCGGGCGATTGGACCTTTAATTGGGACTATTATCGCAGATATTTTCGGTTTTGTTATTGCAATGATGATTTCTATTTTCTTTTGGATTTTCATTCCCCTTTTCTGGATTCCAGTTCTTAAAAATGTCGTAAGAGAAATTGAAGATACTGAGAAGATATTTGACGAGAGAATAAAATCTTTAGCTAAAGTTAAAGACTAATATTTATAAAATCTGTTTTTATTATTCAGCAAATTAGTTTTTTCATTTAATCTATTTAATCTAAGAAAAAAAAAAAAAGATTTAAAATGGTAAAACAATCAGCGTTATACCTAATAATATTCCCAATATTATAGCAACAATTATGTAGAGTATAAAAGCTATAACTGTAACCAATATCGCTCCTAAAAATCCAACATGGTGCCGTCCGCTAATAATTAACCACGCAGCAATTAAAACTATGAGCCAGGCTAACCAACCACCCAGAAACAGAAATGTAAGAGCGTAAATAATGGTTATTATGAAAGATGTTATAAAGACTTGTCCAAATTCTATGTGTCTCGCACTACTGAAAATATTTATGGCAAGCTTAAGAAAGATCGCCATTATTATAAGGAATATCAAATAAAAAATAAGAAACCACATTATTCCTTCAAGACTGCTAAACATTTGAGCCCAATCTTCGTTAAAAATTTCAAATATCATATGAAAACCTTGTTTTAAATTATTATAATCTTTTTTAAAATTTCATGAATTTTTAATTTATTCATTATTTAAAATTCTAAAATAATTTATAGATTTCTTAGCTACTCCTATTTTGATTGATAAATGAAGATTTTTAAATAACATTCTATATTTCTAGTTTTTATTAGGAGAAAACTTTTTGAATGGATGTATTATGACAGAAGAGAAAAAACAAAAGAAACAGGTTAATGGTAGTTTTGATTTATTAGATAAAGATGAATATAGCCACGATTGGGGAAAGTTTCCTCCATTCCATAACGAGAGTTGGTACTTCAATTTTATTGATCGCCAAAATAACGTTTTTTTAGTTACGAGATTATCTTACCACATGGATAAAAAGAAGTCTCTGGTTTTAGTTTTGCTGATAATTGATGGTAAGGCTAAAGTTTATTTTCAGGAAATTCCTCTTGAAAAAATGCCTACTAATACTTGGGAAATCGATAAGAAAGTAAAATACTACTGCGTCAAACCAATGAAGCAATGGACAATTAAATTCATAAATAGTCAAGTTGATTTAGGTGTTAACCTTGAGGGAAGGTTTCCAGTATTTAATTCAGCTGCGGGCACGGATCCATTAGCATTTCTTAAGGAGGAGGATTATACTAAGACAGAGCTAGTATTTGCTCAGATGCATTATGAACAACCTATGGTAGCTACAGGTACTTTAATTCTGAAGAAAAAGGGGGAAGTAATTGAAACGCGAACCATTAAAGGTTTCGGTCACCGCGATCACAGCTGGGGAATTAGAGATTGGGGCGGAATTGATTCGTGGAATTGGGTTGTTGCCCAGTTTGAAGATGAGACAATAAATTTTTACAAAGCTGAAGCCCTTGGTGAAGTAAAACAAGATGGAATAATTTATTCTATAGGTGCTGATAATATTAGAATAAAAAACATAGAAGTGACCACAAAAACGAAAAAAAACGAAAAAACACCTGTTTCATCAACATTTGTAATAACGGATGAAAATGGAAAGAAAAGAACCATAGAATCAAAAACAATATTTTCGCAATATTTACCTCTTCCATCCGAGAAAGGATTAACTGAGATTTACGAGCAAGTAGCAGTATTTACTTTCGATGGTAAAGAAGGCGATGGCATTTCGGAGTATTTATCCACAACGCGAAATTAATGCTATGAGTCAAAGTTTGAAATATTTTATTTCATTTTACTTTTTATTATCATTAAATCGGTTATGTTTTTATATCTATTTATGAATAAATATTGTGAGATAGAATAATGCTATTAGAAACCGTTGGTTGAAGATAGCAGGTTTATATACAATAATCAATCTAAATTTCATCAAAATAATTTGAGGTAGGCTAAAATGCCTGGAACTTGTGATACTACTCCCTAGATGCTTCTCCCGCTTGGGTGTTTGTAATACCCTATACGCGGGAAAACTATATTTTTTCCCTTTTTTTTTGGTAAGTATGATTAACTATTCATCTTGTAATTTATAATAAAATGGGTCTAATTTTTGGGCTCTTCTACTCCTAAAGAGTCGCGTCATAAATGGATGTACACCTTCGTATTTTTCTAAAGCTGCGATTTGCACTTTCTCTGCTTCTTTTTCGTCTTCGCTAGTCTTCACTTTTTTCCCTAATTTATCAATGTAGAAATCGATTTTTTCTTTGTCTATTAAGTCAGTTTTAAGTGGTTTACCCGATGCATAGTCAAAAGGCCAAGTCCAGTTAAAGTTATCTTCTATACCTGCGTATTGAGCACACACACTTAAGAGGCTATTAACATAAATGTGACTTCCAAAAAGCAATCTTTTAGTAAAGTTCCATTTCGATATATCAATATATAATTCTTTCGTGGCACTTTTTGCAAATTTCGACAGTTCTTCTAAGATATTAAGCGAGAGGGGTTTTAATTCACCTAAATAATCAGGATATCTAAGATCTTTTGGGTGCGATAATTCTCTTGTCCAAATCCCTATTGACGTTATGTTTGAAGAAAAATCGGTTGGATCGGCAAATAAAGTGCACCAATCATTAAACTCGATTTTGTTCATATCTTTAAGCGTCATTCCAAATATCACATTTTGAACTGGCGCAATATTGGTGATTTTATATGGCATATTTCCAGTCATATCTAATTCAAACATTTCCTCACAAGTATGCAGTTCTAGGAATTCTTTGAATATTAAAGGTTCAGTGTTGTCTTCAAAATAATATGGTCCATTCTCAGATATGCTCATTCTACACTCGGCTCGGGAAAGAAAACTATAGATGGTTAAATGAGCGATGGTTTGTTTTAATTGCTTGATTATATCTTTATTATTTTCTATAGATATCATATTGCCTTTTAGGTTTTCAATGTAATCATCGGAAAGGTAGGTAATTCGTTTATTTTTCAATATTAGTGTCTCGTCATTGAGATAATTGGGGCTCAATCTTTTCCAAAAGTCCAGAATGAATTTTGTTTCTTTTTTCTTCGTTTCAGGCTCAACAACGATATTAGTTTCACCAGCCTTTATTTTACTGAGGTTATCATGTATAACTTGAGCTCGACCATGCAAATACAACATACATGTAGAATAAAAAGCTAATTGGTTTAATCCTGGGCCCAAGGATTTCGACCTTCTGGCGAGCTCCTCAGGCGATATCTTACTTGCAACTTCTTTTAAGATATTATATTGATAAGATTGGTCGTATAAAATATAACAAGCAACGCCAAGGTAATGGTTTACAGGAAATATTTTACTTTCCACTACGCCTCGCGTTAGAATATTTTCTACTACGCTCTTAGAAAACATCACGATTAGTTCATTAACTTCTTCGTCACTAATATCACCTAACATATAAACAACGCCCTAAAATTTTATAATTTGTAATTTTAATTGAAAATAATTTTGATAGATTTTACTTTTTATTATAATTAAATCTAACATTAGTTATTCATCTTGTAAAAAATAATAAAACGGGTCTAATTTTCGGAGTCTTTTACCCCTAAACATTCTCGGAAGAAAGGGATGTATACCTTTGTATTTTTCTAAAGATGCAATTTCAGATTTCGTTCCTTCTTTTTCGTCCTGGCTAGTCTTTACTTTTCCCCCTAATACATCAATGTAGAAATCTATTTTTTCTTTGTCCACTAAGTCGGTTTCCAATGGTTTACCCGCAGCATAGTCAAAAGGCCATGACCAGTTATAATTATCTTCTATTCCCGCGAATTGGGCGCATGAACTTGCGACTCTATTAACATAAACATTGCTCCCAAACATCAATTTTTTAATATAGTTCCATTTCGATATATCAAGATATAATTCTTTCGTTGCAATTTTTGCGAATTCCGATAGTTCGGTTAAGATGTTAAGCGAAAGGGGTTTTAAAGCACCTAAATTATTAGGATACCTAAGATCTTTTGGATGCGTTAATTCTTTCGTCCAAATTCCAATGGATGTTATGTTTGAAGAAAGATCGGTGGGATCTGCAAATAAAGTGCCAAAATCATTAAACTCGATTTTGTTCATACCTTTAAGCGTCATTCCGAATATCACGTTTGGAACTGGTGCAATCTTGGTAATTTTATATGGCATTTTTCCAGGCATATCTATTCCAAACATTTCGTCACCAGTATGTAAATCTAGGAATTCTTTAAATACTAAAGGTTCAGTGTCGCCTTCAAAATAATATGGTCCTTGCTCAGAAATGCTAAATCGACACTCGGCTTGGGAAAGGAAACTATAGATGGTTAGTTGGGCAATGGTTTGTTTTAATTGCTTGATTATATCTTTATTGTTTTCTATAGATATCATATTGCCTTTTAGGTTTTCAATGTAATCATCGGAAAGGCAAGTTATTTTTTTAGTTTCCAGCGTTAGCTCCCCTTCGTTGAGATAATTAGGGCTCAATCTTTTCCAAAAGTCCATAATGAATTTTGTTTCTTTTTTCTTTTTTTCAGGCTCAACAACGATATCTTCGCCGGCCTTTTTTTTAATGAGGTTATCATAAATAATTTCAGCCCGACCATGCAAATACAACATCAATAGAGAATAAAATCCCAAATGATTTGAATGTGAACCCAAGGATTTCGATCTTTTAGCGATGTCCTCAGGCGATATCTTACTTGCAACCTCTTTTAAGATATTATATTGATAAGATTGGTCGTATAAAATATAACAAGCAACATGAATGTAATGGTTTACAGGAAATATTTTACTTTCCACTACTCCTCGCGTTTGAAAATTTTCTAGAACACTTTGAGAAAACATAACGATTAGTTCGTTAGCCTCTTCGTCGCTAATATCACCTAACATATAAACAACACCTTATAATTTTATAATTTTATAATTTGTAATTTCAATTGAAATTAATTTCGATAATTACTCAAGTAAATAAATAATACCCTTGTCTTCACTTTCCGTAACAATTTTTCCCTTCTTCCCGTTCAGCGATGACCAATCGTCTACTAGAAATTCTACACCCATTACACAAGGTATTTCGAATTCTCTTGAAACTATGGCAAGATGTGAGCCCTCAGAACCAAATGGACACAATACTCCTGCTAAATCAGATAAAATTGGACCAAGAGTAGTAGTACCAGCATCATCAACTATACATATTTTCCCTTTGGCCTTATCAAATATATTTATTACATCTTCCACAGATTGGATATAAACAAATTCCCCTAATGCTTCAGAATTTGACGAACAAGAGCGGCCTTCCCCAATTTTTTTCATTTAAATCAACTAAAAATTTTATTTTAAATACTATCAATCTATTATTTTTTAAATTTATAGTTATTTATCGTAATTGTTATTATTTTTTATTTACCTTCTTAGTATTTTTTACATAAATATATAATGATTTACCTTAACTTAGAAACTAAATACTTAAAAATTTAGAAAACAAATTAAATTATTTACTATTTTAAAGAACATCGCATGAAAGAATCAGAATTCGTTGTGTTTTTTCCAGAAGCAAAACCTAATACGGCATTATTAGGGGGAAAAGGTTCTAATTTAATCAAATTAATTAAGATGAAAGCAAAAGTTCCCCCTGGATTTATAATCAATACCAATTGTTTCAAGAAATTCCTTAACGAATCGAAATACTACGAACAATTAACGACATTATTAGCAAAGAACTTAAATCCTAAAGAAATTTTACATCATTCAGCTAAAATTACGAGATTAATTTTGGAATCAAAAATTCCTAAAAAAATAATTGAAAGCATCGAAGTAGCTTTTAATAAACTGGTTAAGGGAAAGGATATAGACTTATCTTTTGCCGTAAGATCTTCTGCAACAATCGAGGATTCAAGTAAATTCTCCTTTGCTGGACAAGCAGAGAGTTATTTACACAATCTTACTTTACACGATTTATTACAATCGTTAAAAAATTGCTGGGCATCTTTATTTTCTCCTAGTTCAATATTATATATGCTTCATATGAGAAAGTTGGGTGTAAATTTCTCGTTGGAGAATGTTCATATGGCAGTTATTGTTCAGAAGATGGTTAATTCACAAATATCTGGCGTTTTATTTACCTCTAACGTGGTCAATAACGATTCAAACCAAATGTTGATTAATTCCACATGGGGGCTTGGTAATACGATTGCTGATAATTTAATTATCCCAGATTCTATTGTAATAAAGAAAAATAAATTTGAAGTTTTAAAAAGGATTATCGGTAAAAAAAAGAAAAAGTCGATTAAAAATCCTGATGGCGCCCATACTGTTATGGTAGAAAATTATCCAAAATCAAGGACAATTTGCTCTTTAAACGATAATCAACTGCGCCAACTTCATAATTTA
>JAUWNA010000007.1 GCA_030612905.1 Promethearchaeota archaeon | reverse complement strand
ACAAACAGTAGGTTTATTGATAAGTTTTCCAAGTATTAAACTTGTTATAAGATTAAAGTATGGAAAGAAGGTTGTATGAATTAAATCAAAGGAAAATTTAGTTGAGTGTGCTATTTTTTCAATTATATCTTCTAAATAAGGCCCATTTTTTAAAAATTCAATCAAACAATCATCAGATAGTTTCAAAAGATTGTAGGATGGAAGATTTTTAATCACTTTTAATTTTTCTTCTAATAAAACATTATATTTTATAGGAAAACGCGTGATTTTTAAATTATTTACAGCATCATAATGTTTATCCCCAATTTTAATTATTCTACCATTAGGTTGTCTTAGGGCTTTAAAATCAATTGCGGTGGAGGTATAGATATCAACTTTGTAATTGTATTTCGAATTTAATATCTCTGCCATTGTTTGGATATAAAACTCTGCCCCCGAGATTGCGGGGAAATATCTTGTCGGGAGATATAAAATCTTGTTCAAACTTAATATCCTTTTTATTTATCGATTATAAATATTATATGATAACAAAATGTCTAAAGATTTATTATTTGATGTTTATTCAATTGCAAAAAAGAAAGTCGCAATCGATGATGAGTTAATAAATTTCATTGATACGATTTTTTCCAATAAGGCAGATAAGGTTTTAGATGTTATAAAAAAAGGCATAACAAAATATACATATAAACCTTCGAATAGAGTGATTTGGCTTGCTTTAGGAGAAAATCGCGAATATTTAATATATCCTAAATTGTATTGTTCATGTCTAAATTTTTATAAGGAGGTTGTAATTAATCAATCCATAGGATATTGTAAACATCTTATAACTCAAGTAATATGTGAAGCATTAAATAAATATAAAAAAGTTGAGTTAAAAGATAAAGAATTTGAAGATTTAATTAATAATTTGGAATCAAAATTTTAATACTTCTGCGTTCTCTATTGAATTTTCAACTAAATCAAAAATATTGATTTTTGATTCTGAGTTTTGTATTTCATTAGGTTTCGCGTGAGTCTCAGGGTATTGTGGATTAAATTTACACCCCGCTGATGGGATCGAAGATACTTCATATGACCCAATTTTTTTATTCATATTTATTACTTCTTGTTTATCACATCCTATTAGCGGTCTTAATACTATAAAATCTTGAATTATATTATTATATGAATATAAATTATCTAAAGTTTGACTAGCTTGTTCTCCCAAAATATCTCCTGTAACAATTATATTGGTATTTTCTAAACTTCCTAAGCGTTTTGCCGTTCGAAGCATTAATCGCTTGCATAAAACACAAGTTAATTTTCTGTCGCAAAATTGTTTCAAAGCTTCCAAGTTGTTATCGTGGTTAATAATATAGATTTTTAATTTGTTATCTGTGTACATTGATAATAATTTGACAAGATCTATAACTTTATTTTTCATAGAATGATTTTCATCGTCTGATGTTAAAAATGAGAGAAAAACCGGAATAAAACCCCTCTTTATCATTAAATATGCTGCGATTGAGCTGTCTAAACCACCTGATAGTAAAGATACAAATTTTCTCATCGTTCACTTCAAATTTTAATTTGTAGTTATTTCTTCTCTTTCCCATTCTTTTAAATATTTATTAAAATCCTTAAGCATAATTTTTCGGGATATTTTAATTTTGTTTTTATATTCGAGTTTTTTAATTTTTAACATAATCTTTTTATTCTTTTTTAAGTGTTCTAGAGCTTTAGGATATTCATCTTTAAAAATCTCTTTAATATTATCAAAATCCGTATTTTTTAGGAAATCGTAATATCTAATTACATAATTACATAATGGATCGATACTTATTTCAAAATTAAAAGCATCAACTTGTTTTAAAGCCAAGGGGTAAGCCTTGCATGCTAATGGTTTAATTTCTTGTACTGTACAACCATTTTTTTTATCGTAAAAAGGGCATCCTTGAGTTTCGTTGTCCAATCGTATTTTATATGTCACAACAAGTATTTTTTTGTTTAAAATGTCTGGAAATACTAAATCCTCGATAATTTTAAAGGCAATACCTTTTTTTTTAGCGATTTCTATTAAGTTATTTGCCTCTTTAGGATATATTGGTATTCTTTTTTTGGAACCAAAAATTTCATGACAGCATATCCCGCATTTTAGACATTCATATTTTAGCTCAATCAATTCCAAAAAATTACCTTTTTCAGATGATATTGATATGAAAACCTCATTATATTTATAGATACTTAAAAAATTAATTTATGTGATAATACTAATATATTACTTTAACAGTAAATCATGAGTCTATTAGGATAACACATTGATTTAAAGACATTAAAAAGATTCTAATTATATCGCATAAACAATACTTAAGGTAAAAAAATTGACTGAGTCTGGGATAAGGATTATTAAACATAATAATATTAAAGAAGAAGAATTCAAGGACCCTATTTGTATTTTAGGAATGCCAGGTATCGCTGATGTGGGAAAATTCGCTATAGATTCCTTAATTGGACAATTAGATGCCCAAAATTTTATGGATTTTATATTTGATGATTACCCCGCTGGAGCTATAGTTGATGATAGTCTATTATCAGCACCTAAAGCAGAAATCCTTTTTTGGAAAGATCCAAGCTATCGAAGAGACATTATTTTAATTACGGCAGATGCGCAAAGTTTAACACCTAAAGGCATATATAGAATTTCAAATTTTCTTACAGAGATAATACACCAATGTAAAATTAAGTTGATAATTGCTTTGGGAGCGTATCCCGTAAATAGTCGCAAAATTGATTCAAAAATTCCAAAAATATATGCAAGTTCAACTAACCGAGAACTGCTAGATAATTTTTTATCAAAAAATAACTGTGAAAAAATCCAAAAAGGAGTTATTATTGGTGCTAATGGGTTAATCCCAACTTTGGCAAAAGCGAGATTCAATATAGATGGGATTGTTCTTTTGGCAGAAACAGATAACATTGCAATGCTTAATGAGGATATCACTGATTTAAAAGCTTCAATAACACTCTTAGAAATGATTAAGAAATCTTTTATGTTACCAATTAAAAAGAAATATTCCCTTGATAATTTAGAAGATATTACAAAAAGTCTTCAAAGTAAAAGAGACCAATTAGAAAAAGATCTCGGTACATTTCAATTTGTTGATATTGACGATAAGAGAAAGTCATTATACATCTAAAATTATTTATTTTTTTATATTATTAATGTTTTTAGGAAATCTACTAACAACCTATAACTATTTGCGAAAAATTTTTTAACACTAATTCATTTTAAAAAATATGAAGTATGTTTGCGCTAGAAAAAGTTGTGGGAAAGAAGTCTCTAAAAAAGAATTAAACGCTCTTCCTGGAATAAAATGTTCCCACTGTGGATTTCGCATCCTATACAAAAAACGCCCTGATGTTATAAAAAGAATCAAAGTGATATAAGACTTTATTAATTTGAAAATAAAATTTCTTTAAATGCGATTTGTGGATTCAAATCTCATGTGATTTACAAGTTCTTTATATCTGTTCCGTATAGTAGCTTCTGTTACACCTGCTGCTAATGAGATCTCTTTTTGAGTCCGGCGTTCTCCCTCTTGTATCGCCGCTACATATAAAGCAGCACCCGCTAGACCAGTGGGGGCTTTTCCAGCAGTAATATGATATTTTTTTGCTAATTTTAATAATTCTGCTGCTCGATTCTGAGTTCTTCCTGAAAGTTTTAATTCAGCACAAAATCTAGGGATAAAATTTATTGGAGAGGAAACTTGAATATTTATTTTTAATTCGATTAGAATTAACCTATAACAACGAGCAATTTTTTTTTTATCTACTAGGGCAAATTCGATAAAATCATCCAAAGTTTTCGGAATATTATTCAACCTGCATGATAAATAAATGGAAGCTATCAACATTGCCTCAATAGATCTTCCTCTTATTAGGTTTTTATGAGCCATTTTTCTGTATATATGAGCAGCCGATTCTTTTAAGGATTTGGACAGATTCAATTGAGAAGAAAAGCGATCTAATTCGTTCATAGCATACGCTAGATTTCGATCTATTGATTTATTTGTCCTCGTTCTTACATGCCATTTTCTTAAGCGATATACTTCAGCTTTCATTTTTGGACTGATACATTTACCGAACGCGTCTTTATTTTTCCATCCAATCATAGTACTTAATCCTTTATCATGAAGTGTCAAAGTTGTTGGCGCTCCAACTCTAACTTTTTTATTGGCTTCTTCTGAAGAGAAAGCTCTCCATTCGGGACCAGAATCAATGAGTTTTTGGCTCAAAACTAAACCACATACATTGCAAATTAACTCACCACGAGCGCTATCAGAAATCAGATTCGTATTCCCACATTCTGGGCATAAATTTAAATTATTTTGAAGCATTGAAAGATCCAATTACTTATACCCACACATATTTCAATTCCTTAATTTCTATAATTAAAGTCATACATTTAAATGTTTGCGTTTTTAGAATTTATCAGTTAATAAAAAACACATTTTAAAATTTTTGTTTTTAATATTTCACCGAAAAATTTTAATAAGTTATATTTTTCTGATTATATAATGCGACATTTTTATAAAAGTCACGGCAAGCATTGTTATCTTCGATCTTTTCAGACATCTTGCCGAAAATGTGGTGCAGATGTGTTATATTGGGAATGCACTCATGGAAGTAAAATTTTTTTTGAGTACCCACCTTATGGAAAATTACGAAGGCATTATTGTCGGAACCTTGATGGAATATCACATAAAAGAAAAGTTTTTCCAGTTGTTGTTAAAAAACCTAAAGGTCTTTTGGAAAACCCATATTTCAGTTGCCCAGTGTGTGGGAAATTGTTTAGAGAAGAAAAATATCTAAAAGATCACCTAAATGAATTAAAAAAAAATGATTCCAAACATAAATTATTTTTTCAAAATAAAATAATATTTAAAAATAAATTTAACGGTATGAATAAATTAAAAACTGAAAAGAATAAATTTCAAGATAAACCTATGTTTGGGAAAATTAATATAAGGGTATCAAAAAAATAAAATACAAACCCATAACATTTTAATAAAAATTTTATAATTATATTTATACTAGTATATTATTATTAATTCTTCACTAGGATATATAAATCTAAAAAATTGAGGAAAAAATGCCAACTGATCCAGCAACTGTTATTTATAATTTATTGCAAAAAGATCCCAGTATTATTGCTGCTGCAGTAATTCAAGGAAGAGATAACATCCTTTACTCAACAGATAATTGGGACATAAGCCCTGATGTTGCTAAAGTTATTTCAAGTTGGAGCAGCTTAAACGCTCCGTTTATTATAATATCTGGTGTGAAATATTCTGTGCTTCAATGTACATCAGAAAGGATGGTAGCTACTTCAATTCGGGGTGAAGGACACATAATTGGAGCAAAAGATGAAGAACACAAAATCCTAATATACCTTGAACCAGATGGCGAACCTATGGGAGCGACGATGGATACATCACGAGCAATTTCAGAGTTAAGTTCAAAACGAGCTTATGTGGGGACTAATACTCAATTTAGTGGGAGCGGTGTTGCGCCTGTTGCAGGAAAAAGTATAGACCCTCAATTAAAAGGGGAGATTCAGTCTTTCTTAGAGTGGATTAAAGATGGCGAGGGGCTTTCAGGATATATTAATTATTATCTTCAACAAAATAACGCCCATATCATATCCGAACTTTCAAAAATATATAATGAGTTAAGGCAAATATTTGGAGTGTAATTTGACTTTTAGCTGCAATGATATTATTGGAAAGTTCTCAGAAAAAACATAAAAACAATCAAAAATCTTCAATAAGTAATAACAAATACCTCTCTCCAACATATTACCTTCTAAAAATCAATATTCTCAAAATAGCTACGAGCGAAGAAAAGTGGTTAAACAACCAAAAAAAAAGATTGAAAAAAGAATATCAGTGTATAAAACAGATGAGGATTTAGAAATGGATATTCCCTTAGTTCCTGAAGCACCAAAAAAGTTAACGGTTAATTCTCTAGGTCTTTCTACTGACTTGCTTATTAAAATGAAAAAGCTTGAATCGGAAAAAATAAAAGTAGTTTTAGTTAATTGTGAACGGTGTAAAAAAATAATCCTCGTGCCAATTCCAAAGAAATTAATATCAAAATCAAAGCTACCTGTTGTTCCCATAAGTTATATTCACAAAAACCCTCAAAATAAAGATCAACATTGTATCACTCTTCATATTGATCATGATTTTGATATACGTCGGCAACGCATATCAGATGTTGTTTTTTCTCCTTAGTAATTGTATTCACATTAAATTAGTAATGACAACGATAATAAAGGGAATTAAACATAATATACAGATAAAAGCAATAAAACTATTTCTCCACTTCAAATCGTTAGGATTAAGAATTGAATTGCAATTTTCACAATATTTCTGATTTGGGTCAATTATTTCACTATCACAGCTATAACATCGTGTTAGCGGATTGTTCTTTTTAATAATAGAATTGTGTTTAGACCTAGACATTAGAATTCAAAGACTTATATAATTTAATAGAATTAAAAAAATGCTGTAAACTATATTATATAATTCTCAATATAAATAAAATTATAAATTCATTGAATAATTGGTGAATAATCGATTTCTGGTTATATAGGCAAAAGAATTAGATTAGAACGAATTTTTAATAGGGAAACAAATAAAACGATCATAGTTCCTATGGACCATGGATTAACTGTAGGTCCTATTAAAGGAATTAAAAGAAGTTTAGGAGAAATGGTAAACAAAATAGCTTTAGGGGGCGCAAATGCCGTTTTAGGGCATATAGGGATTCCATTATACGCCCATAGAAGATATGGTCCAGATATTGGCTTAATTTTACATTTATCTGGTTCAACCTCTCTAAGTCCCAAGTCAAATTATAAAGTTTTAGTAAATAACGTATTAGACGCAGTAAAATTAGGAGCCGATGGTGTATCTTTGCATATTAATATTGGAACTAAGGCAGATCCAGAAATGCTAGAAATTCTAGGAGTAGTTTCACGTGAATGCCGAGAGTTTGGAATGCCCCTTTTGGCTATGATGTATCCTAGAGGGGAGAATATCGAGAATGAAAACGATGTTGAAGCAGTAAAAATAGCAGTAAGAGTCGCTGCTGAACTAGGGGCAGATATTGTGAAAACTAATTGGACGGGAGACCCTGACTCTTTTAGTGAAGTAGTTGAGGGGTGTATGGCACCAGTAATTATCGCAGGAGGTGTTAAGGCTGGGATTAAAGAACTTTTAGAAACAACTAAGAAATCCATAGATGTTGGAGGAGCTGGAGTTGCCTATGGAAGAAATGTATTTCAAGCGGATAATCCTACGAAAGTTGTGAAAGCACTTTATCTAATTGTTCATAAAAATTATGAAGTAGAAGAAGCCATTAAAGAAACAAACATAAAAGGTCTATAAAACGCAAATTTATTAAATCAATAATAGTGTTTATAAGAAATGAAGCTCATAATCGAAAAAACTAAAGAGATTGATAAGATTACAATTTATTTATCGCTTTTTAAATTGCATAAAAGTTATCTCTTGCTTATCTCTGATCATGAAAACCAAGGTATCGGAAATGTAACTTTAGGAAGCCCACTTACAATTGAAGGAATGAAAGCATCATCAGTTACACATCAGTTATTCGGAGTCCAAAGAAAATTACTAAGTAAAATTATTGTTGAAAAGACATCTTCTTATCTTAATGCCCCAGTATTATTATTATTGTTTTTAAAATCAGTAGAAAATGAAAGTGAGATCGCAAAAACGCTGATCTTATTCTTAAATGAAGCGTTAAATGAAATCTCTAACAATTCTGATAAATAATTATAGATGGTAAAATGAAACTTATTTTAAAGGGAAAGAATGCAGAGAAGGGGATTTGAACCCCTGTAGACCTATGTCAATGGATCTTGAGTGTGGTTCAAAAACGCAAATGATTATGGTTTTTGAAAATGTCCATCACCGGTTGCCGCTTTATTATTCCTTATTTAGAAATAATTCTTGCTTTGACCTGGCTTGGTTATCTCTGCTCTATTTTTATTTTTATTTTTTATTATCTCTTATTTATTTTGTAATGATAAATATAAATTAATAATTTTTGAAGATGAGGAGATATTCGCATTATCATCCTAAAAAGAACATAAATACAAAAAGGACCGCCATCATCCCGAACATAAAAAGCATTTGAATCCTACTTTTTTTCTTTTTCTTTTTACTATGGGTGAGATAATTATCTCGACAAGTTTGACTGCAAAACTGTTTATCCGTTGGCATTGCTTTTCCGCATATTGGACAATGACTATGAGGACCCCATTTCTTTTTAATTTGGTCTTTCCATGAAGCTTGAGACATTTTTATTTCAACTATATATTGAATGTTTAGAACTATGTTAGTAAAATGTTACAAATTAAAATAATTTATTGTAAAAAAAATCTTAGTTTGATATAGTAGTACCAATAATCTCTTTTTCATTATCCCAAAATTTTTTAAATTGAATTAACTTTTTTCCCGAAATTACCATTATTGTAATATTACTTCTTTTTAATATTTGTAAAGAAACGGCATCAAAAATCCTATACTCTCCCGCATCTGCTTGCTTATCTCCTGATGAATGTAAAATTATATCTCGTAATTTATCATAAGAAAGATTTTTAATCAATTTTGCATCTTTAAAGAGTTTTGGATCTTTATCAAATATACCATCTACATCTGTAAGGATTATTAACTTGTTTGCATTTATATACTCTGCAACTTCGATAGCTACGGAAGTTGTCGATTGACCCAGTTGTAAACCACCCATTACTACAATTCTATGAGTTAGAATAGCAATTGATAACTCTTCAATTGATTTTGGTACTTGGGGGTAAGCAAATTCTTTCAAATTGGAAATAACTAATCGAGAATTTATACGCGAAATATCAATTCCAATCAAATCACATAAAGCCTCATTCTGAGTAAAATCTCTTATAACATCAATGTATTCCCTCGCTATTATTCCTCCTCCACATACAATAACAATGGAATCGTATTCTTTATTGTTTTTAACTATATTGCAAAATTCAGTAATTTTTTTAGAATTTATCGTTTTCCCTTCAGAAAATAAAAGAGAACCCCCAATCTTTATCACAATATTCTTATTCATAATAAAATATAATTGATTTTTATTTTTTAATAATATATATTATAATTGAATTGATAAATTTGATTATTCAAGGAATATGGCTAATATGGCTAATACGACAAATAAAATTACAGTTGAAGTTCCACATCGTATTTCTGGCTTTTTTGAAATTGTAGATAAAAAAAATGGCAACAAAATTAACAATCCTGAACAAATTGGTTCTCGAGGAGCCGGATTTAACGTAAGTGGGAAAGGAAGAACAGATTTATCATTTGAAAACTTAGAGAAGGGAAAAGAAAGTTGTTGTACAATTTATATTAATGAAGAAAAGTTTGATAAAAAAGCAGAAACAACATGTTTTATCTTTGATTATGTTAAAAAATTAATAAAAGATCCCGTTAAAGTTAAAATCGAACATTTTTTCGATTTACCCGTTGGATGCGGCTATGGTGCAAGTGGTTCAGGTGCATTAGGAACGATTTTTGGGTTGAACAAACTATTTAATCTAAACTTGGGCGATTTAGAAAACGGAAAAATTGCCCATATTGCAGAAGTTGTAAAAAAAACAGGATTAGGAACTGTTTGTGGTCAATTAGGAAGAGGTCTATGTATATTAAAAGAACCAGGTTATCCTTGCACCTATGAGCGATTAAAAAGTCCTAATGATCTTTTAGTGATTTGTGGTTCCTTTGGAACCATACAAACAAAATCAATCTTATCAGATGCAAGTTTGAGTTCAAAAATAAAACGAGCTGGTAAAATTGCCTTAAATAAATTAATGTTAGAGCCTAATTATAGAAATTTTATTAAAGTTTCATTTCAATTTGTAGAAGAGTCAGAAATACTGAACATTTTACATTTAGATAGAATTAGGGAATTATTAAATGATTTACACAAATTAGATATCATCGGTGCCAGTATGAATCAATTAGGGCGCTCAGTTTATATATTTTGCAAAAAAGGAAAAGAAAGCAAGGTTCTTGAAGTTTTAAATACATATAAACCAGAAATATTAATATTTAAATTAACTATCAATAACAAAAATATAATCTCTTTTTAAAAAAATTAATTTTTATTTTTTGCAGAATTTAATGATTTTGATTTTATTGTAGCTGATTCTACTGCTCTAATCATGGTGGCTCTCAGTTTAGCTGATTCAATTTCATGTATTGCAGTGATCGTCGTTCCTCCAGGCGTGGCAACCATATCTTTCAGTTCCCCGGGATGTTTACCTGTTTCTAATAATAGTTTTGCGGAACCTAAAACAGTTTGAGCAGCTAATTTTAGAGATACAGCTCTAGGTAAGCCCATTTTCACGCCACCATCAGCTAATGCTTCAATAATAATAAAAATATAGGCGGGGCCGCTTCCAGATAGTCCTGTAACCGCATCTAAATGAGTTTCATCTAATTCTACTACTATACCGACAGCATTAAAAAGTTTTTTAACAAAATCTATTTGGTAATCTTTGATGTTTTCATTGTATGCTATTGCCGTTGCTGCAGCACCTATGAGTGCTGGAGAGTTTGTCATAATTCTTATTAATCCTATTGGGTTATTAATAAATTTAGTAATGTGAGTAAGAGAAATTCCCGCTGCTATAGAAATAATTGTTTGTTGTTCTGTAATTATTGAGCCAATTTCACATAAAACGCTATCTATTACTTGAGGAATAACAGCAATTAAAATATATTTGGATGAGCGCACTAAATCCGCATTACTTTCAGCAATTTCAACATTAAATTCTTTAGATCGAATATTTCTTTTGTCTTCATCTATATCAAAAATAATAATTTCATTTTTATTAAGAGTATTCGTAGAAATTAATCTCTTTAGTAAGGCAGAACCGATTTTTCCAATACCGATAATTCCTAATTCTTTATTGTACATAAATTTAGTTTATTAATGTAACCAAAATAATGTTATTAAATAGAACGCTTATTTAAAAAATTTAAAGGTGTTTCTCAGATAATATTCAATTAAATACATCACTAAGATTATTTGATATAAATTCAGAGGATCTAATTCCAAAATCGTTCCATAAATTAATTTCTAAAATAATTTTATCTTTCACTTTATTAATTTGATGAAACTTATTATGTTGAAAAAATTGAATCCCTTTTTTATATTTATGAGGTAATTCTACAAAAATAGAAGCAATTCCTTTTTTTTTTTGAACGCTTAAGTAGTTTATCAATATTTTTTTTCCAATATGGTTTTTCCTGAAATTTGGATTAACATATATTAGATAGAGATTTGTTTTAGGCACAATTTTTTCTAATGAATCAACCGTGTTATTTTTTTCTTCCGCAACTAAAATTCCCACTAAAAGCTTCTTATAATATGCCGTTAATGTAAAATATTTGTGATTTATAAAATTGATATTAAAATCTTCAATTAGTTGTAAAAATTCTTTAGCACACAGATTCAAGTCAATTAAATCTTCTTTATTTGCTTCTTTTATACTGATATCTGAATCGTCTATTTGAATTTCTCTCATAAAAGGCTTAATTATATAATTCCGATTTTAATTCTTCAATAAGATACCCTTTAATCATTCCATGATTTCGGTTATATCCTTCGCAAACCACGCTCCTAACGCCAATTAAATCAGGCGAGATGTCTTTTATTTTAGGGATTGAATCTAGTAATAAGTTTCCAGCTAGAGCAACTTCAAGGTTTAGCTCTTTTGATTTATCTCTAAACTGTTTTAATTGTTTAACATCTAAAAAATCGAACAAATTTTTTCCATCTTTGATGTATGTATCAAGCATTGCAATATCAGAACCAGATTTTTCTGCGATAGTAGGAATGGATAAAAAATCGGGTGATGAACTCATCCGTATTCTATCGGCATAACCCGCTACGACGATCTTTATATCCATATCATAATCTCTTACAGCTTTTACAACTTTAGTCATTAAATTTATACCTTCTTTTTCGGTATTTGGTCCTTTAAGCCCCACTTTAATAATGTCTGCCCCCGATACGGCAGCACCTAGAGCTGCTAACGAAGCTGAACCAGGTAAATTAGGAAAATCTCCAATCGTTGCGCTCAATAATTGAGAGCTATTAGGAGGAATTAAGCTCTTCATTTTTTTTATAATCCAAGGAAAATTTGCTCCAAGAGAACCTTCGCTTGGATTTTTGCAATCGATATAATTCACGTCTTTAAATTGAACTATAACCTTTGCTTCCTCAATGTCTTTAGGGCTTATCAACAATTTTATTCTTTTTTGCATAATCACTCGAATTTAAATGTAATTTTGAATGAAACGATTAAAAATTACTTATCTTAATAGATAAATGCGTTTAATAATAGTTATTTTATATTATCAAGCTAAAATATTTTTTTATTTTTAGATATTTGTAATTAAATTAAAACATATAAAGAACAAATGATATAAAAATTTAAATTAAATAATTATTATTAAATTATCAAAAAAATTATGAATTTATTATGTCCCCAAAAGAAATCACAAAAATAGACATAACAAATGAAGTATTTAGAGAGCCATTTGAAGTTATTAAACAAATATCATTAAATTTAGATTGGTTAAAATACACGAAAGTTATTCAAACATTTGTAATGGAAGATCGAAGATTGAACCTCTCTTTAGAAAATCAAGGGTCCAGCTATTTCAAGGGCAAGGTTGTTTGGATTGGCAATAAAAAGGATGATAGCGAAGGAACTATCTTTTGTGTTGATACCAAAACGGAATTAAAACAGATTAATCCTACTGCCGAAAATACTGAAAACGTTGTGCTTGATATAAAAAAGGAAATTATTAGAATATCTACTGCCTCCAAAACGAAATGTACAGTTTGTGGGAAGAACATTGAAATTTTCGATGAAGTGACTGGTTGTCCAATTTGTGAAGCGAAAGCACATAAAGGACATTTCATAGATTGGGTTAGAATGAAACATGCTTGTCCAGTTTGTAAAAAATCTTTAAATGTCTCAAGTTCTGGTGTGATTTTTATTGATTAACTTTGATTAAACTTTCTTATTTTATCAATTTTAATAGTTCCATCGTGTAAAGCGGTCCCTATTAGTACTCCTGAGAAATTATGCTGATTATATAATTTAATATCAGCCATATCCTTAATTCCGCCTCCAACTATTATATTTCCCATAAATTCATCCCTTATTTCTTGATATAACTGCGGTATTCCACCCAACTTTTGTCCTACTTTATAAAGATCAAGTAGAATTATTTTCTCAACACCTAAATTTTCGATCTTCTTTATAATTTCAATTGGTTTCTGATTTTGTAATTCTCTTATATTGGTTTGAATTAATTCGTTGTACATATCTATACTTACAATGGTTTTATTCTTACCATAAATTTTTAAACATTTGGAAATGACTTTCAAGTTTTTTATCGTCTCTAATCCTAAAATTAATGTATCTATGTTATATTTAGAATATATTTTAACATTATTTATGGACAAAATTCCTGGATCAATAATGATTTTAACATTTGGTATGGTTAAAATTTTTTCTAATAACTTAAAATTAGGTTCTTTTTTGATAATTGCATCTAAATCGGCAATATATATATCATTGATTTCATAATCATCTTTTAATTTTTTAACTATTTTTATTGGATCACAGTTATTTATCCAAACTGCCTTTAACGGTTTGTATCTCTCTCGCTCTCCTTTTATCGCATGGACTGCTTCAGAATTTAACACATCAATTACGGGTATGATCTTAAAACTACTCATCTTTTCGACTTAAAACTTTTATTTTTTCTAAGATAAAATCAACAAATTACCAATATGAAGTACCCTTTTTTTTTTTTAATAGTGATTAATTAATTATTAAATAGTTTTATTTTTAAAGTATTAATTCTAAAATTATCTTTGAATAAACAAACCTTTTAAAAGTAGTGAAAGAAATGAAAACGGAAGCATATATTAATAAAATTATTGAGGATACTGGTCTATCTAGAACTGATATTCAAAGCTTAGTAGAAGAAAAAAAAGAAGAACTTAAGGGTTTAATCTCAGACGAAGGAGCTTTGTTTGTAATTGCTAAAGAGTTAGGAGTAGATGTGACGAGTGAAAATAAGGAACTTTTGAATGACATTGAGTTAAATATCTCAGATATTACATTAAATATGAAAAATATTGTGATAGTTGGTAGAATTAAGGATATCTATCATGTTAATAGTTTCAAAAAAAGTAGTGGAGAAACTGGACATGTAGGATCGTTTTTGTTACGTGATAATACCGGTGACATTCGAATTGTTTTATGGGATGACCAAGTGAGCATTTTTAAAGACGAACGCTTTGAAAAAAATGAAATTGTTAAAATCTTAAATGGTAATGCAAAAAAAGGAAGATTTGATGGAATAGAGATTCATGTTGGAGGATTTAGTAAAATAATTTTGGCACCAGAGGATGTTGACTATAAAAAGTATCCAAAAATTAAAGAAGAGTTTAGACAAATACAGAATATCAATGATGATTTAGGATCTATATCAACTGAAGGAAAAGTGATGAATAAATTCCCAATAAAAGAATTTATTAAGAAAGATGGACAAAGCGGTAGGGTTTGTTCCTTAACATTGAGAGATTCGACAGGACAGATTAGAATTAGTTTTTGGAACGATGATATTGAAAAAATAGAAAATGTTGAAGATGGCGATTTTATTTCACTTACTAACATAATACCTAGAAAAAGTAACTATGCGCAAAATGCAATTGATTTGCACGCGACGCCTAGAACAGTTATTACAAAAAAAGATAAAGAAATAGATCTAAAGGCAAAATTCATTGATAAGATCGAAAACCTTCAAAAAGAAAAGGGTTACATATCGTTTCAAGGAATTATAATGACTATAGATGATTTAAGAAAAATATCATTAAAAACCGGAGATGAAGTGTCTTTATTAAGTTTTAATGTAAGCGATGATACAGATACAATAAGGATTAATGCTTGGCGAGAAAAAGCAGATGAATTATCGAAGTCTTTAAAAAACGGAGATGGCATTTTATTGAAAAATGTTGAGTTAAAATTCAGTAATTATTGGCAAAAAATCGAAGCAACAATTCAAAATGACTCTAGTACAGAAAAAATTGATTTAAACATCCCCAATCTAAAAATCTCAGAAACTCCATCAAAAGAAAAGCGTCGAACTTTTTCAAAAAATTTTACTGAAATTAATTCGATACAATCATCTGGGTTTTTTGAAATAAAGGGGATTATTTCTAATGATTTAAAAAAAATCCATTTCTACGAAGCTTGTACAACTTGTAGAAGAAAAATTGATAATTGTAAATGCGACCAAAAAGGTAATACTAAACTTACAATGATTGTTAGTCATTTTGTTGAAGATGAAAGCGGTAAAATTAGGGCTACATTTATCGGAGACGCAGCAGAAAAATTAATTGGAAAGAACGCTGATACAATTATAAAAGTTAAAGATACTCCAGATTATGAAAAATTATTAGAAAATTTCTCTACTGAAATCGTTGGAAGAGATATTATGATTAGAGGATCAGTAAAATTTAATGATTTTAGTGATTCCTATGAAATTGTTGCTTCAGATTTTAAGGATATCAATGTGGAAGAAGAATTAGATAATAGTATGAAGGAAATCTTGACTTAAATAAAATTTTGTAAAAAAAAAGCTTTTTTATTAATTTTTGCTTCTATTTCATAAATTATCTTAAAAATTATTAGTTTTTAGATAAGAATCATGAAACATGTTGATATTGTTGGATTAGGCGAAGTGGTTTTAGATTGGGTTGCCGAAATACCATACTTTCCAAAACCTGATGGAAAAATAGATGCGTTAAGCGAAAACTATTTTTCGGGCGGTGTCACAGCTAATTATTTAGTAGCAGTAGCTAGATTGGGGGGCTTGTGCGGATTTATAGGTGCTGTTGGAGATGATTCGTATGGTGATTTCTTGGTTGATGATTTCGTTAAAGAAAAGGTAGATACAACTTTTATTGTAAAGAAGCCAAATAAAAAAACGCCTGTTAATTTTATATTTATTGCTAAGGGGGAAAAGTCAATAATTCAATCTCCTCACATGCAAACAACAAAAATAGATGCTAATTGTTTAAATGAATCTTATATTGTAGAATCTAAGCTATTACATACTACAATGATTCATCAAGAAGTTACTGAAAAGGCCATTGAAATTGCTAAAAGAAATAACGTTAAAATTAGTATTGATTTAGAATCCCAAATTGCGCAAAGAGGTTGGCAAAATTTAAAAAACATCCTATTAAATGCTGATATTTTAATTCCAAATAAAGAAGGGGCAAAATCAATAACGAACAGTGATAGTCCTGAAAAAGCAGCTAATATTTTAGTGAAGAAAGGGATTCCTATTGTAATTATTACATTAGGAAGTAAAGGGGCGCTAATAACCACAAATGACTTTCAAAAAAGGATACCAACTTACGATATTAAACATATTATTGATACTACAGGGGCAGGAGATACATTCAATGGTGCATTTTCTCTAGCTTATTGGATTAAAGGTTGGGATTTGGAGAAAGCTTGTAAATACGGAAATGCAGCAGCTTCTTTGAAGATCCAAAAATTAGGAGCGAGATCTGGCATGCCTAAAGAAAAAGAGTTGGTAGAATTCTTAAAGAAGAATGATGATACTTTCTTATAAAGTTTATAGGGTTAATAGTAGATTTCTTTATGAATAAATAACACTTATATTTTTAAAATTCTCGCTACTGATTAGAACATCTAACTTTTCTAAAATCATATCTGAGGTAAGTTGAGTATATGGTTGATTAAACGGCCAAATACCAATTAAAATATCTCCTAGTTTTTTTACATTCCCAATTAAAAAACCTTCCTTTTTTCCATCTAATAAGGATGTGTAGAGAATAACAATATAATAATTAAAATTATAATTTATAGCTACATCTCCGCTTTTTATTACTTCTCGAATGTTTTGAAAATTTATTACATTTTTACGCTTTTGACTTAATATTTTTAGAGACGAAAAATATTGAGAAGGAATATTAATCGGTTTATCAGAGATTATGCTTTTAAAAGTTAATGAATGCGATTCATTTTTATCTCCTTTAATCCCCTTAAAAATTACCTTGTAAAATATTGCACTCATCGAAATCTAATTTATCTCTTTTTTTATATTAAAATAGAATAAAAAAAATGCAAATGAACTATTGTGTCGCTATTATTATTTTATCGTTTTCTATATGGTTTCTTCATCATCCCTTGTCGAATGATAATATTTTCTTCAGGAAAGCCCAAGTCAATTAAAAATTTTTTCAACTTGAACTTGTGGTCGCCTTGAAGTTCGATTAAATTTCCTCTAACAGTTCCTCCAGAAGCACATTTCTTTTTGGCTTGCGTAAGGATATCCTTTAAGTTTGCGTCTATATTTCCTTCGAAGGTGATAACTGTAACCACACGCCCCCATTTCCTTCGATCGTTAGAG
The DNA here is from genome assembly GCA_030612905.1 of Promethearchaeota archaeon. Lineage (GTDB taxonomy): Archaea > Asgardarchaeota > Lokiarchaeia > Sigyniarchaeales > SOKP01 > SOKP01. Next base: position 302 of record JAUWNA010000007.1, on the reverse strand, counting down.
ATAATAATTTGCTGTTCATCTGCGCTTAAACTATCGCATATGCATAGGTCTTTCGGAAAACTACATACCGGACAAATGTCTTCTTCTTTAATACTCCTTTTTCACAACCTTTATTATTAAAACTTATTAAAATACAGTACTAAAAAATAATAGAATTAAATCTTATAAAAACCTTTTTTTATTTTGGTTTTGTATAATTTTAAAAATGTTAAGTTTCTATAAGGAATTGATTAATTTGGTTTTTAGGTTTTACTATTAACAACATTATAAAAATAAATTCTTATTTAATATAATTAAAAAAA
>JAUWNA010000016.1 GCA_030612905.1 Promethearchaeota archaeon | reverse complement strand
ATGACGAAATACCCCCTGCTAATAGCATTTTATTCATCCAATCTCCCATAGAAGGATCTGTTTCATATTTTAAAGTTTTGTTGATCATGCTAGAGAGCTCAACAATGTTATCAGCTGGTAGACGACCAACATAGACTTCTGGTATCCACGATATCTCATCAATAGTTCCCGAGTATTCTGAAGATTCGCCCCATATACTATTGTTATTATCGTCCCACGATCCTGTTAAATCTGCGTAGTAAAAATCAGTTGGTTTATAGTAATCGTCCCAATTCAAATATTCAGATTCACCACTTATTTCAACAACATCGGGGTTATAAACTTGTCTTATAGGAATTAACTCTTCATCAGCATCGCCGGCGAGAAGAACCCATTGAATATTTTCCTTTTCGTAGTACTCTTTTATCATATTTCGAATTTGTTCGGCTTTATCCCTCCCTTCATAATCCGAATAGTTAGATAAAATAATGGTTTTAACCCCTTTTTCGTTTTTCCATTCCATTAAAGGGGTAACAGCATCCAAAAAACTCGTGTCGTTTATAATTATAAGCATCTCTATCTTCTGATTGTACCAAGTGTTGTTCAATGTTTCATAGTCAATTTCTGGCAATTGAGACAAATCAATTTCGGGGACGTAATTGGCCGTTTTCAATTTGCTTAAAATATTTTCGTTATTTGCGATTGGATTTCTAAGTTCTATCATAAGGCTTACTGCTGGAATAAGCACCAAGATAATTAGTGAAAAAACTGTAAGTTTCTTAAAACCTATTTTAAACATTTAAAATCAATTTAATAAAAAGTGTCTTATTTTATAATTATTTTTAGAGTAAATAATATGCTTACAAATATTACAACTAATTAAAAATAAGAAGAGATATAATATTTAAATAAAGTTGAGATTTTATTATGCCGCTCAGATTTAACACTTGTCCGTTTTGCCACGAGAAAATAGTATTTAATGTAGAAATCGAAGATATCGATTCGTCTCAATATCCCGCTCCAGTATATATACTTCATAAAAGCAAATCTTGTGGTAAGACATCTACTTTTTATTTTGATAGTCTTTTAAGAGTTTCATATAAAGAACTGGAGAAAAAACCTGGGGCGATTAAAACCTTAGAAACAACCAAGTAAGATTTCTCTTAAGAATTTTTTGCCAATCTTATATAATGTAATATAACAAGTAAATTAATGAATTTTGATTAACGATTAATTTAATACTTTCTATATTTTTCATAGGGAATTTAGAAATTAGTAAAAGAATTTTTTCCAAATGATAATTAGTTTTTAAAAAAAAATTAATAAAATTAAGAAAAGATTAGTAAGAAATAATTATAATGAAATAATTAATCTATTATGGTTAATCAATTAGAGGATGTAAAAGGCATCGGATCAGAAACAGCTAAAAAATTTAAAGAAGCTGGTATTAAGTCTGTTGAAATTTTAGCTTCGTCTAAACCAGAGGATATTGCGAAACTAAAAATCAAAGGTATTGGCAAAGCAACGGCGTTTAAATTCATTGAAAGTGCAGATTTATTACTGAAGGAGAAATCATCAGAAGTAGAAACTCTAAAACCAAAACGGGATGTAAAAGAGAAACCCGCTAAAAAAGCAGAAACAACTAAAAAACAAAAGCCCGCAAAAGGTAGTAATCTTAAAGAATTAATAAAAAAACAAGCCGAATGTAATATTGGACTAGTGGGCCATGTAGACCACGGGAAGACTACTTTAGTTAAGACCTTAACGGGCGATTGGACGGATAGACATTCTGAGGAAATAGAGAGAGGGATTTCGATAAAATTAGGATATTCAAATGCGACTATTCTATACTGCCCTGAATGCGATGAATATCTTACATATCATATGGTAGAAGCTGCTAGAAAAAAAGGTCAACCAAGATTTGTTTGCCCCAACTGTAAAAAAAATTTAGAGTTTAGAAGAAATATTTCCTTCGTTGATGCTCCTGGCCATGAGATCCTAATGGCTACTATGTTAAGTGGGGCTTTTTTAATGAATGGCGCGTGTTTACTAATTGCCGCTGACGAAATTTGTCCCCAACCACAAACGAGAGAACATTTAGCCGCATTGAATATTGCGGGAATCGAGAACATAATTATCATCCAAAATAAAATTGATGCTGTGTCAAAAGAGCAAGCGTACGAAAATTATAAACAAATAAAAGAGTTCGTAAAAGATTCCATAGCTGAAAACGCTCCAATAATACCTGTTTCCGCAGTTTTTGACGTTAATATTGGTCTTATAGTTCGAGCGTTCGAAGAAATCATACCTTCTCCTAAAGTTCGCGAAGGTGAAGAATTTCAATTCTTAGTTGCTAGATCTTTTGATATAAATCGCCCAGGCACAGAAATCAATAAACTATGTGGCGGAGTTATAGGGGGGGCCGTATTAAAAGGTAAAATTAAGGTTGGTGAAGAAATCGAAATTAGACCGGGTCTTCGAGTTAAGAACGAATTTATACCAATTATAACTGAAATCGTAAGTATTAGCCAAGGGGATAACCTTTTAGAAGAAGCTAATGTTGGTGGTTTAATTGGATTAGGTACTAAATTAGATTCCGCCTTGACAAGAGGCGACTCTCTGATAGGGCATTTGGTTGGTAAAACTAACACATTACCCGAAATTGTTTCACAAGTAGAGTTAAAAGTCAACCTTTTAGAAAAAGTAATTGGTTCTGAAATGCAAATAAGGGTTCAACAACTTAAGCATAACGAAAAGCTCTTATTAGTTGTTGGTACTGAAAAAACAGCAGGAACTGTTACAAAAATTTTAAAAAACACTTACATTATCAATTTAAGTCCACCTATTTGCCCTCCTGAGAATTCTATATTCGCGATTTCTAGAATTATTAATAGGCGTTATCGATTAATAGGATATGGTAGAATTTTTAATCAAAATCAGTGAAAGCAATCATCTTTATAATATTTATGGAGAATAAGAAAGAAAAATTTCACGGATTTTTCCTTTTATAAATCTTATTGATGTGTCTACTTTATCGAATATTTTTTGTAAAGTATCAATTACGTCAGAATCATTATTAGAATTTATTGGTTTCGTGATTACTTGTTTAGTTTCGTAGAGGATTAATGTGTCCTTAGCTTTAGCAAGAAAGTGGAGAATTACCTCAATCTTAGCATCTAAAGATAAATCTATATCATTTTTGATCTCTTTAAATTCGTAGAAAACCTCATCCATTATTCGCTTGTCCAAAAAGCTTACGAAATTTTCAATATCATCAATGAAAATTACAATCAAATTGTTTTAAGATCTTCTCTTATGATTAAAATAAATGATTAAACCAATAAGTATCAAAGCACCGTTTATACCTCCAAATACAAGAATCCAAAGTGGGAAATATGGTACTCTTGTATTTATGTAATTAACTTCGCTGAATGTGTTTATTAAGGCGTCCATTATAATTACATTATCTTGATAAATTTTAACTGTGTAGTTTCCATTAGGAACATTCTCAATTAAAATCTCTCCATTTTCATTCGAATATGCAGGTGCCATAGGTTGAGTTAAATCATTTGAGATATAGGTTCCAAATACTTTTCCAAAATAAAGTAATTCTATTCTATAACCAACTAAAGGCATACGTATGTTATCGGTAATAACAATTTTGAGATCATTCGTAGCATCATATTTTAACAAAAACGGGTTTGTTTCACCAAGAATGAGATAAGGGATCGTTAATCTCAATCCCTTCCTCTTTACGGCATTTTCAGTAAAGATTAAGCTATAATCAATTGATGATTGAGTAATGGACACTATAACGTCAAAGTAATTAACCGGTCTATCAAATAAAGAACTATTACTGATAATTTGATTTATAGTAATAGTGTTTTCAATTAAAGATACATTTTGTAAATAAATATGTTTTGGGCCAGATATTAAAGAAGGAAAGTATATTCTTTCCCTTACATTTCTCCCTTCGATTAATCTATCAATAGCCCAGCTGTAATCAACAGAATTCTCAAATTTAAGTGTGAAATTCGTTTTAAATGTTAAAGAAAATAATTTAGCGTCAGCTGAGATATTAACAATTATTAAATTATCTTGTTCTAAAAAGTCATTAACTACTTGATCGTTAATTTTTAACTGTTGGTCGTAAAATAGATTCTTATCAAGTGGATTAACGATTAATTCTACAACGAGATTATCCGCTGGTATAAAAGAGACCGTTAAATTATCTGGATCCTTTAATCCAGTTAGTGTAAAATTATAATGAAATGAAGGGCTAAAAGTTTGTTCCTGTTGAGTTAATGTTAAGATATTTTTTGGGTCTTGAGCTAATTCCCATCCATAAGCGGTCAATTTATATTCAAAAATGAGATATATAGAAAAATTGTGAAAGTTATCCTGGAAGTAGTTTTGATAATCGAAGATTAAATAATCATCAACATCAAGGGAGTATTCGTCTTCGCTTAATTCTTCAATGATCGAAGAAGATTCATTTTGTACTAGTACCTGATTGAGAACACGTGGAAGCAATCTTGGACTGTAAATTAAATAACCTTCCGATCCCCCTATGGAACTATTATATTGAACGCTAATCGACTCATTTATCAATACCGTTATTTCATCTGAATCTGGTAAAGACTTATCAAGATTATTGAACTGTGCTATTTCATTAGTTTGCATATATTGTGTTCCTAGATAGGTAATGTTTAACGCTCCAGAAATTAGATCATCGACGAGGTTAGGATATCTATCTGATCGATTAAAAATACCTTCTTCATTAAAAGTAAGTTTAGTTATTGTAATGTTCCCAAGGCCTTGCTCTGGAGCATCGAGAATTGGGGTATAATCGTCTTTGGAGAAGATTTGTATCTTCGGATCGATGTTTATGTTAAAATTTTCACGATCCAAAGAGTTATAATTGACTATATCATCCATAAAAATTAATGGAATTATAGAACTTAAGACTACAAAAAGGACTATGAGAAATTTCCTGTAATTGGTATTCATCATTATTACTTCAAAAAATAAATATACAACAAAAAATTAAATTAAATTAATTAATTTTTCTTAAATTTTTAATTTTTTCTTCAATTTCCATGTATGTCTGGATATGATACAAAAATATTTATAGAATTTATTTTTACTTATTTATAACATCTTTTAAAGGTACATTAATACGCCCAAAAGGATTATGTTATTTTTTTCCATTAGTTTAAGTAATTCTTGAATATAATATAAAATGATATAAATGGGTCAAAAACCAGATCGAAAAAATTTTTTGGAAAAGCTTAATACTGCTGTAGATTTTTTTGAAGATAATTCTCGTAACCTTTACAACAATGTCATTGCAATTTCCCATAATGACGCAGATGGCATTAGTAGCTTACAAATAATTCAAAATCTGCTTCATAAAATGAACATTAATTACGATTACTTTATTTATAATCGATCTGTGTCATGGGCAAATTATTTGAGTGGTATTTTGTCTAAAGCTCAAAATAATAAGACTGCATTAATTTTTACAGATGTTGGCTCCAATTTAACAGAACTCATCCCAATCATCAAGGAAAGAAAAGAAGATTTTTACATCCTCGACCACCATGAAGTAAATGGCGATATAGATTTTGATATGCTTCCAGATAATTTATTTTTTGTTAATCCTACGATTTTTGGGTTTGATGGACTTGATCATATATCCGGGGCTACTTTAGCTTATATGTTTGCAAAAAAGATTAATTTTGCTACAATAAAACAAGGCTGGTTAGCAGTTATTGGAATAGCAGGCGATTCATTAAAGTCAATGGATAAGCTTCAATCGTTCAATAAGGAGATATATCAAGAGTTGGTGGATGAAGAAGTTATTTACGATGAAGAAGGATTAATTTTGTTCGGAGGCATGCACGATTCCATAAAAAACGGGTTAAAATTTAGTATTTTACCCTTTTTAAATGGATTCGGCGGTGAGAATGATCAAAAGATTAAATCTTTTCTAAACAAATTGCAAATAAATCCAAGTAAAAAAGTTGTTGATTTAGATCAAGCTGAAATTCTAAAAATCACAGATAATACAAATTTAAATATCGGACGCTTTGCTTTGTTGCCTCAAAAGCAAGGTTTATTGAAATTTGCTTTCGAACATGCTATACTACTAAATATTTTGTCCTTTAAAAACATTAGCGCGGCACTTTCAATTATACAGCAAAGAACAATAACACGTTATGCTAAAGAAATATACTTTGAATATGTTAATGGATTAGTTAAAAATATGAAAATACTATCAGATGATTTGCCTCGCTATGAAACGAAAAAAGCAATTTTTATAGATGCTGGAAATAGTCAAATTCCTCCAAGCAATTGGTCCGATACGGCAAGTTTTACAACTGTAAACGGGCTTTTAAATTCAAATAAAATGTTGTTTTTAGGTGGTCTTGAAAAAAAGTCTCAAATGGTAAAACTAAGCATTAGATGTTCCAGAAAGTATTTGGAGAATAATGAATTGGGCGTAAATAAAGTTATTAATGTAATTAAAGAGAATTTTGGAGGAACTGGCGGAGGACATAAATTAGCAGGTGGAATAAGATTATCCATCCCATCGTTTAATATTCTAAAACAAAGGGTAGATGGGCTCATTTAACTTAAAAGAAAAGTAAGCCATTATGGATTTTATTAAAATAAAATCGAACAATTTGTATTTATTGCGGATAAGAGTAAAAACAAATTCTAAAAAACGAGAAATTTTACGATGTTCTGAAACTGACTCTAACTTAACAATATTACTTCGTTCGAAACCCGTTCAAAACAAAGCTAATAGAGAACTGTTAAATTTAATAAAAAGGAAACTAAAAGTGTCTTCAGATCAAGTTCAGATTATCGCAGGTTTAAAAAAAACAGATAAAATATTACAGGTTAGCTTTTCCGAAAATATCGTAGAATCAGATATAATAAAGAGAATTTTCAATTAAATAGGAATATTCAATTTTAAGATGTTATTGAAGTTAAATCAACTTCCAATCTTTATCATCTTCCCACATTTTAGGCAAGTGATAAAGTGCGTCATCCCCTCGTCCGCACTCCTAGTTTGCCTAGTTTCTAAATGAGCTTTATCATAGCCACATCTTCGACATTTAAAATTTTTAATAGAGCTTCTTAAATTTTCTTCTTTCCACTTCATAAATTCGGTTAGATTTGATACTTCCTCTCTAACGGAATGTTCTATTTTAGTTTTTATTATATAAGAATTAGATTTTTCCTCAGTAAAAGGTTTCGTCGCTCCACACTTACACTTAAACACTTTTTTTCCGTTTATCGTTGAGGGGAGCATCATACCCCCTCCACATTCATCGCAAAACTCCAATATTTTCCCACCTATTAGCCTACTTTTTTAATAAGATATTAACTTAAAATTTTAAACCAAATATTAAACCACAAAATATTGTTCCCGCAACTAGATCAGCTATGGTACCTGGGTTTAGTTTTCCATTTTGTTTTTGCAATTCTTTATCAAATTTAAATGTCAAATTTAATCCTTTTTTAGTGGTAATACCTCCAAATTTAATAATATTTGAAGCTATTTTTGAGACATTCGACGCAGCTTCCTTACCCGCTTTCCGAATAATTAAAGTATCTAAATGGGTGCTTAGTAATTTTAAATATGTATTGACAATTGTGCTATTTATGTCTTTACATTTCTCAAAGGTATCAAAAAAATATGGTAAACCTTCTTTTAATATAATATTGAAGCCACTAGCATACTCGTTGCTTATTAAATCATATTCTTTTGATAGTTCAAATATTTTTTTAAGATTTATATTATCCTTAATGATATCTTTATGTGAATTTTCATCGTTAATATCATACTTTTCTATGTTACCCAGTCCACCTGGATTACATATTTTTATAGCGTCGTATAAATTCACCGTATCTTTAACTGTAGCATCTTCGATAACTTTTTTAATCATTAATTCGAAATCTTCGATCTTTTTCATATTTAATTTAAAACAAATTGTAGCCGCGGCTGCTAGTGGTGCTAAGATAAGAATGTGTCCTAATAAGACATTACCTCCAGACTGCCACTTCATCATTTGATTAGCTGATTCCTTAAAAAAAAAACCTAATTCAATAGAACTAAAATCTTCTGTTTCACTTTCTACAGAGTTATATACTGTTTCACAAAATCCCTTAAAATTTGGTTGAATTGCTGCAATACCCGCTAAAAAGTGTTCAAATCTTGTATTTGGAAAATTTTTCGTTCTATGGACATTTCCCGGTTTAGGCCACCCAGATAACTCCAACAAGCTCGAAAGATTTATACACCTTACTAGATCATTAACTGATTGGGTAACGATTGCTTTTATAGGCACATTTAAGATATTAATTTTAAAAATTAAAATAGTTTTTTAAAAATTTTTATAAAAGTAAATTAGTAATAAGTTAATTCTAGAACTTTTTTTTCTTTTATCATATAACCTTGATTCTCTGAAGTATTATATGAGATTGGTCTATATTTTTCATTTAGATTTTTCCGATACAGAAATTTTTTTAGTCTTAATTTAATTGCTCTCTTTGACAATTTGAGGGGCATTACTATTTCCAATTCGTTTCCATTTCGATTGAGTTCAATTTGAGGTAATTGCTCTTCTAGGAATCTTAATAAATCGTCCACATATTGTTCTTTTTCAATACTTAGTTCTTTTACATTTATAATTATTTCTTTAGTATCAACTTCACTCATATTCTAATCACTCAATATTATAATTATTGATATTATAAATTTTTTTTTATTTTTACACTTTTCAACAATTATTATAAAAAGATTTAAATGAACTTTTTCTACATAATAATCATAAAGTACTTTTGAATAAGGTGGAAAGATTTGGTAGATTATGTAGATTTAAGTTATGAACCGAACGAAAATGATCTTGTTGTTATGTATTTCGTTGAAAAAGCTATTGATTGTGAAAGTCTGGAAAAAGCATGCGAGGAAATCGCTAAAGAAAGTTCAATAGGCACGTGGACAGATATTTTGACGATGTCTGCAGATATTGCTGAACGCCTCGAACCATCTGCTTTTTATATAGATCCACAAAATCAAATTATAAAAATAGCTTATTCTGAAGAATTATTTGAAGCCGATAACATGTCTCAAATTCTTAGCGCTATTGCCGGTAATATTTTTGGTATGAAGGTAATTAATAATTTAAGGCTTATAGATATCACATTTCCTAAAAATATAGTCAGCAAATATAAAGGACCTAAATTTGGGATTAAAGGTATCAGAAAATTAACTGGAGTAGAAGATAGACCTTTGTTAGGAACAATCGTAAAACCTAAAGTAGGTTTAAATGAGATCGAACACGCAAAAGTTTGTGAAGAGGCATGGATGGGCGGTTTAGACATAGTAAAGGACGATGAGAATTTAACAAGTATGGTCTTCAATAAATTCGATAAAAGAGTTGAGGAATCTTTAAAAGCTCGAGATAGAGCTCAAGCTGAAACTGGTGAAAAAAAGATTTATATGCCCAATATCACAGCAAAATTAAGTACAATGGAAGATAGAGCAAATACAGTAATAAATAACGGTGGAGAATATGTAATGGTTGACATATTTACCGTAGGATTCTCAGCTTTACAAGAACTTCGAGATTATTTAGAAGATAAAAATGTCGTAATTCACGCTCATAGAGCTATGCATGCCGCCTTTACACGCAATAAAAAACACGGAATAACGATGTTGGCTTTAGCAAAAATAATGAGGCTAATCGGAATGGACCAATTGCATACTGGTACTATTGTTGGAAAAATGGAAGGTGGTAAAAAAGAAGTTTTAGAGATAAATCAAGTTATTTCAGAGCCAACAATTGCAGGAAACAACACAACGATTCTGGATCAAGAGTGGGGTGATATCAAACCTACTCTACCCGTAGCTTCGGGAGGGCTAAGTCCATTACACATTCCTGATTTAATAAAGTATTTAGGTAATGATATCGTGTATCAATTCGGAGGAGGTTGTCATGGACACCCAAACGGGACTAGAGCCGGCGCAAGAGCCATAAGACAAGCAGTTGATGCTACTTTGAATGGAATTGAATTGGAGGAATACGCAAAAACGAAAGAAGAATTAGAAAAAGCAATCAAAAAATGGAGAAATAATTAATATTTAACTTTTTTTAAGTTTTATAACATATCAGGATATAATTTTTCAAAGTAATTATGAACATGGCTACTTGCGAAGATTCCTGCTTCAGTTATAAGTCCATCTATGTATCTTCTACTAACAGTTTCAAAAGCAGGATTTAGGATAGTTAAACCTTTTGGAGCGTCCTCCCATACTTCTTTCGGGTCTCTCATCTCAATTTTTTCCAAAATACCAAAGGAAGTCTGAGGATTATATTTTAAAAGAGGGGATGCAACATAGAAAGGTACGTGTTCTTCGTGTGCTACTAATGCTAGCAATCGAGAACCAATTTTATTAATAATCGTGCCTTCTGAAGTAATAGAATCTGCTCCAATAATTATTAAATCAACTTCGTAATGATTAACAACCCAACGCATAGCACTATCAACTACGTGAATAACTTCAATTCCAGCATCAAGTAATTTTCTGACGGTTTTTCTTCCTTGTAATCTAGGTTGAGTTTCTGTTGCTACAACTTTAAAATGGTCTTTCCCCTGTCTTTTTGCTTCTAATAGGATAGCATTTACAATGCTTGAATGACAATGAGTCATTATAACAAAGTTATCGTCCGTGCTTACATCAGGAATTCTCCTTGCACCTATTTCAGCTATTTTCTTTTTTGAATTTTTCATTAATAATTTATATTCATCCTTACAACTGGTAATTAATTCCAAAATTTCTTTTATTGATAACGAACCTATTTTTTTTTTTAATCGATTCATAATATAATTAAGTCCATTTCTCAAGGCAGGCTCAGTCGCCCTTGTTTGGAATAGGATGGCTTTAGCCTCTACTAAATTATTAAATAATTCTTCTGAAGTTATAGTTTCACCAATTCTTTGCGCGTAATCGCATAAAAATTGTATTGCACTAATTGCTACATTTGAGGCACCCTGAATTTCTAAGGATTTAATCTTTTCAGCGTCCTTTAATAATTGTTTAATATTTATTCACCAATTTTTTTAATGTTAATATATAAGATATTAATATTTTTATTATCCTACTTTTATTGATCCTTATTATCTGAATTCTGGGGCAACTCTAAATCCTTCGGATCTATCTCTATATAGAGAGCTCCAACATAATCACACGATGTGCATTCAAATATATTTGGTGCTAGCCAACCGGAAACATTCATAGCGTTTTTCAAAGTAGGTTTTTTACATCTGGGACAAAATTTTATGCGTACCATTTTGCTTTTAATTAATTTTGCTGTAATTAGAAATGAATAATTCTTTTATTTTTTGATCTATATTCAATAATCATATTTAAAACACTTAATATGATAATCAATGATGTTATAAAATTAATGATATTATTAATTTTGGGGTTGTCATAATCGTTAAAAAACCTTATATTAATATCACTATATAGGTCTAAATTAATTCAAAGATAGTTTGATGTTTTATGATAACTGAATTGTAATTACTATTTAATAACCCTCTTAATTTAAAAAATAAATTCTATTATAGTTACAATTATCGGATAGAAGTCAAATTGTATATTTTTATTAATCTTTTAATTAATTCCTTGTTCTATTATCTTAAAAGAGTTTTCTACGCCGTTTTTTGGGAGTTCCACGCTCTCGGCTTTTTTGTTGTTGTTGGAGATACTATACTTTCGTATAAATCTGATAATATATTCTTTTCATGGATTTAATGGGTAAGCTTAGGTCTGATATAATTAAGTTTTATGAAGAGAAATGATTTATTCAAATCCATAATTTGATGGTGTTTCAACACTCTAATTATTATTTTTATAAATAACACTCATATAAAATTCAAAACATTAATTTTAAACTGTATAAGGTATTAAATTGTAGTATTAAATATAAAAAATTAATAAGCTAAATTAAAATGAGTCAATTTAAACCAGTAAAAACTTTAAAGGGACACATGAGAGGAATAAAATCTCTCGCCATTACTCCCGATGGAAATCTTTTGGTCAGCAGCGGTGCCGAGTCGCCAGATCATAGTATACGGCTATGGAATTTAGCTAATGGAAAGAATACAATTACTATTAACAAGCATAAAAATGTAGTATCGGCTGTAGATATCTCTTCTGATGGATCAAAAATAGTAAGTGGATCCTATGATGAAACCTCAAAAATTTGGGATGTAGCAAGTGAAAAAAATCTTATTAATATAAAGGGAACTAATTATAGAATCTACTCGGTTGTTCTAACCTCCGATGAGAATTTTATAATAACCAGTTCCGCAGAAGAAGATATTTGTAAGTGGGATGCATCCAAAGGAAAACTTAATGCCTTGCTAAAAGGTCATGATGATGCAGTTCTTTGTTTAGCCTTAGCCCCTAATGGAGAACTTGTGAGTGGCTCAGCAGACAACTCTATAAAAGTTTGGGATTTAAGCGACAATGATTTTACAAAATCCCTTGATGACCATAGTAAAGATGTAAATGCAGTTACAGTTTCTTCCGACGGGAAATATATAATAAGTGGTTCTAGCGATAGAACTATTAAAGTCTGGGATTTTAATAGTGGAGATCTTATTAAAACCATTGAGGGTCATGAAAAAGGAGTTATAAGTGTAGCAATCTCTCCCGATGGTAATTTTATTGCTAGTAGTTCTAAAGATGGAGCAGTTATAGTGTGGGAACTTGAATCGAGCAACAAAATTGTTCAACTTAATGAACAGGAATGCAAAGATTTACCAGTAATATTCACTCCGGATGGGAATAGTCTGATTTCTGGAAACCCGGATAAAACCATAAAAGTCTGGGATTTTGCAGCGATGAAAGCAGAAGGTGAAAGGCAAAAAGCAGAGAGAGAACAGAGAGAAAAAGAAGAAGTTGAGAGAAAAGCAAGGATTGAGAAGATGCAAGTGGAAGCTCAAGCTTCAGCTGCAGCACAACCTGAGTCACCAGAAAAGAAGGAAGTCGTAGTATTCGTCAGTTATGCTACAGCTGATGAACCAATATTTAAAATAGGGGCCTTATCCGAAGCTTTAACAGTAAAAGATGGAGTTAAAGACGTCCTATATTGGCAAGAGGATATGCATGATAACATAGTTAAATTTATGTCTGATAATTTGGCGATATGCGATGTTGTGCTTATGTTTTGTACTGAAAAGTATGTTAATTCGGGACCCTGCACAGAAGAATGGACAACCGCTAAAATGTTAAATAAACCCCTAATTCCGATCTTTATTAATCCAGATTATATTCCTCCATTAGTTAAATCAAGTCTGGGATATCCGTATAATACTGAAGATTTTAAAGAAAATATAGAAAAAATTTATACGTTGATAATGAAAAAGACTGGTAAATATAAAGGTAAATAAAAAACTAAAAAAAATGAAAAAATTTATTATAAAGTTTTTAACACCTTTTTTTTTAACATGGACTTCCACAATGTTCGCAGAATTTAGCTTCCTTCTTAACCTTTTTACCACATGAGCAGCTTTAGGTGCCTTATCTTTCTTTTAACCTCCAAAGGAAGGTGAAGCTTCAGAGCCTTCAACAGGTAAAACACATAAGGCATCATCTGGATTTGCACCCAATGTTGCTATCATTCCCGTTTTTTGCATAAATTGTAAAGTCAGATGCCAACCTCTTAATTTATCCCCCTTTTTCTTACGCCATGAACCAGGAAGTTTAATGTCAAATTCATATCTCTTAGAATCGCCGCTTTTTATTTTCTCAGCAGTAGTTAAATCATATCTTTTTAGCTCATTCCTTTTATCTTTCCATTCCCAAGTGACATTATTTTCTGCATCCGTATTTTTGGTATACTCCTCGTACACTTCAACGCAAGATATGAATAATTTTTTTATTTTCTTATCTTTCTTATCTTGGTTCTCAATATTCAATGTGCCAGAGAGCTCATCATTAGGATTTACCATATTTGGTGGATCATTGAGTTCATATCGTAGATGTATTTTTGTTTTTAATCCCATACTATTCACTCCATTTTTTTTACTTATGTTATGTTTCTTAATACCCTTCTTTATTTAAAGTTATATGGCGAATTTGTGATCTTCTGAAAGACCAAAGTAATAATAAACTTAATAATAATAATAATTAAAATTAATTTTTTGTTTAAATTTTTAACCTTATGGTCTTATGGTCTTTTCAAATTTCTGATGTTCCTAAAAAAGTGTTAATAAATTTTCTGTGATTTTACAATTTAACTCAAATAATCACCACTTAATCCACTAAAATGAATGATTTAGAGATAAAACGAAAAAGTATGCCAAATGAACCTGGAGTTTACTTTTTTCTCAACAAAAAAGGTTCTATTATTTATGTGGGCAAAGCTCTGAATCTTAGGAAGAGAGTTAATCAATATTTCCAAAAAACAAATTACAACGATCCCTTTTACGAAGAAAAAATTAAGGAGTTAGTTAAAAACATTCATTCTATTGACTTCATCGTTACAGAAAACGAAAAAGAAGCTAAAATTTTAGAAAACATACAAATTAAGAAGTATCAACCTCGTTTTAATGTAATAATGCGTGATTCTAAGACTTATCCATGGGTTG
>JAUWNA010000141.1 GCA_030612905.1 Promethearchaeota archaeon | reverse complement strand
GTATTGCATTGTCATAATTGCGGAAATAGAGTTGATAAAGATACGATAATTTGTCCTTCGTGCGGAATTGAAATTACCTAACATTCTGAATAAATCATTCTCTTATCTTTTAATAACTAATTTCACCTTAATATAAAACATTAGGGATAATGCATAAAAAGTATATATTTATAATTAAACAGACCAAATTATATTTTAACATCCAAAAATTTGATGATAAATATGTTATTTCTAACAACTGATGAAATAGTAATCCTCACTGCGTTTGTTTTAGTGATTGTTTTAGCAATTATAATGTTTATAATTGGTATATATGTGACGCGTTGGTACGCCAGAAAAAAGGAATGGAGCGATTCTCTCTTAACAGCGTTCATAGTTAATTTAATTTGGCTAGTAACAAATTTTATATCTGGTTTTCTAGTTGAACTTTTGTTTGGAGCAAATTTTCTATTTGGTATCGTAGAATTAGTAATTGCCATTATTATTGGAGCAATTGTTGTTAAGATTATTTATAAAAAAGAATTTGGTGAGTCATTCGTTTTTGTTATAGTTATACAAATCCTCCTTTTTTTAATCGCAATCTTAATAGGGATCGTACTAGGTATCATTATTGGCTTCATATTAGTGGCTCTTTTGCTAACAATCTAACCATTGAAGGTAATTTAAATAGAATTAACTCCTTTTTTTTTATTTCACTTTTTTTGTCGACGCAGCTGTTTTATCAGGTTCTAGCCTTTTTCATTTTTTTTAATTCTAAAGCTGAAGAAAATTTATTGAATATTAATATAAACTTTTTTTACTATCCTATTTCTAATAAGCTTATAAAGAAACAATTTATGGTTGGTTTAAATTATGAATTATCGCATCGAAAAAGATGTTTTAGGGGAAGTGGAAGTTCCTATTGACAAGTATTGGGGTATAAATACTCAAAGAGCAATCCAGAATTTTCAAATTAGTGGAAAATCGTTCCCTAAAGTATTTATTATGTCGTTAGCACAGCTTAAAAAAGCTTGTTTATTAGGAAATATGAAATTAGGGTTGATTGACAAAGAAAAAGGAAATGCGATCTTACAAGCTGTTAACGAGATTTTAGACGAAGAGAAATATCTCGATCAATTCCCAATTGATATCTATCAAACTGGAAGTGGGACTCAAACAAACATGAACATGAACGAGGTATTAGCTAATAGAGCCTCTCAAATCTTAGGTTTTCCTATGGGCAAAAAACATCCAGTCCATCCTAATGATCATGTAAACAAAAGCCAATCTTCTAACGATGTCATCCCAAGTACGATGCATGTATCTACTGTGCATCTGATCCAAAAATTAATACCCGTATTAAACAGTTTAATAGATGTTCTATCAACCAAAATTGAAGAATTCGAAGATATTGTCAAAGTAGGAAGAACTCATTTACAAGATGCTGTCCCAATACCACTATCGTTAGAGTTTAAAGTGTACAAAAAACAAATCAAAATCAATATTGAAAGATTAAATAAGGTATTGGATGAGTTATTCTACATTCCAATAGGAGGCACTGCATTAGGAACTGGATTAAACGCTCATAAAGGTTTTGACAAACTCACCGTATCCCATCTCTCAAAAATAACATCGCTACCCTTTAAACTCAATCCCGTAAAAGCAGAGGGAATCTCCTCGCACAATACTATAGCGTACGCTAGCAGTAGTTTAAGACTATTAGCATTATCGCTTTTAAAAATAGCAAACGATATACGGTGGATGGGTAGTGGTCCAAGAGCTGGTCTTTCAGAATTAATTCTACCACAAAATGAACCGGGATCGTCTATAATGCCTGGGAAAATTAATCCTACTCAATCTGAAGCATTAATTCAAGTGTGTCTTCAAGTGATTGGAAATGACTCTGTTGTTACGAGTGGAGAGATGTATGGAAGCATTTTAGATTTGAACATGAGCAAACCTGTAATGATTGTAAATGTTCTTGAATCAATTGAAATTTTAATAGGGGGTATTACTTCTTTCATTAGTAATTGCTTAATCGGGTTAAAAGCGAACACTGAACAAATCAATATGAATTTAGACCAAATGCTAATGATTGTTACTAATTTATCACCTATAATAGGGTACGATAAATGTTCTGAAATTGCCCAAAGAGCGCATAAGGAAGGTAAAACCTGTAAAGTAGTAATTAAAGAAATGGGTTTGAAGATCGATAATTTGGACGAACTTTTAGACCCTAAAAAAATGGTATAAAATTATAAGACAATGGAGGTGGAGATGTGACATCAGAAGAAAAAACTTTAACTGAGGTTCGAAAAGAAGCTCAGAAGAAGCTAATGGGTGTGTGTGGAGTATATAAAATCTGCGATGGAGATGCAACGCGAATCTGTCAAGGTCAGAGTTATGGGAGGCCCTTAGGTTTTGGAGGAATAGGTACTGGAGCTTCCTTTAATAATAATGTTCTAGCGCTGAAAAAATTGAAGTTAAAAATGAATGTAATAGGAGATCATTTTGAAGCGGATACTAAATACGATTTCTTTGGAACTGAACTTTCAATGCCGATAATGGGGGCGAGTGTAGCAGGAGTAAATAGTTTTGGTGGAGAAAAGGTAATTTCAGAAAAAGAATTTTGCCGTTCCGTAGTTCTTGGGTGCAAAGCTGCGAGAACCTTAGGCTGGCGGGGTGATACATACACATATTCACTCGATAACTCTTATGGAATCGATGCAATTGCTGAAGCTGGGGGATTGGGCGTTAAAATTGTAAAACCAAGAGAACAAGAAGTAATCATCGAAATCTTTAAGAAAGCCAAAAAAGCGGGGAGTGTAGCTGTAGGTGTAGATGTTGATGGATGTGGGTCCTATGCTATGACCACTCACAATAAACCTGTTTTTAAGAAAAATATTGATGACCTAAAAGAATTAGTATCATCAACAAAATTACCTGTAATCGTAAAAGGGATTATGTGTCTAGAAGATGCTGTTGTTGCAAAGGAAGCAGGAGCAGCAGCTATAGTTGTCTCTAATCATGGGGGAAGAGTTTTAGACCATACTCCTGGAACGGCAGAAGTGCTTCCTAAAATTGCAGCTGAACTAAGGGGTAAAATTAGAATTATTGTAGATGGAGGCGTTCGAACAGGATATGATGTTCTAAAAATGCTCGCTCTTGGTGCGGAAGCCGTATTAATCGGTCGTGATATCGTTAGGGCCGCTGCTGGTGCTGGAATAGAGGGTGTGCGTATTCAAATGGAATATATGCAGAAAACATTGGCGAAGGCAATGAAAATGACTAATTGTAACAATCTAAGATATATTAATTCTGCAATTTTATATTAGAAAAGTTGTTGGTTATTTAGGTTTCTACAGAAAAGAATAAAATTAAATACTCATTTATAATAATATGGAATTTTCTTTTGATAAAGTAGCAAATGCTTTATATCTACGTTTCTCGAATGAAGAAATCCAAGAATCAGATGAAATTGCTAAAGGCATAATAGTTGATTATGGTAAAGGCGATCGGCTAATAGGCGTGGAGATATTAAATTTCACAGATCGCAATCTAAATCTCAATGATCTTGTTCAGAAAGATGTTGAAGAAATTATACCAATGATTGTAGAATGTCTATAAAATTCACTAAACATTCTTTGCAAAGGATTAAAAAGCGGAATATATCCAAGGATGAGATCCTAGATACTATTAATAATCCCGATCTTTTAAAGAAAGATCTATATGGAAATTTTGTAGCTCAAAAAATAATCATCACAGCATATAAAACTTCAAAAGCAGAGAAATATACTTCATAAAATTTATACTAGGATAGCGAAAATGCATGACAAAAAAATTCCTGTAATTCTAGACACTGATATAGGGGTGGATATTGATGACACTTGGGCTCTAGGTTTATTATTAAAGTGCCCTGAATTGGATGTTAAATTAATTACAACATCAACTGACAATACCCCGCTAAAAACAAAGCTTGTTGCTAAATTTCTCGAAATTGTGGGTCGAACAGACATTCCTATAGGGATTGGACCTCTGGAAAATCGTAAAAAAGGTTGGTTGTATCCTTGGATTAAGGATTATGACATATCAAGATATCCCGGTACGGTTCACGAAAACGGTATGGAAGTTCTTTGTTCTACGATAATGGATTCTCCTGATCTTTTAACACTCATCGCCATTGGACCCTTAGGAACTGTGGCAGGAGCACTTAAAATGAATCCAGATATTACAGAGAATTCTCGGTTTGTGGGGATGCACGGGAGTATTCGCATTGGATACAGAGGATCAAACTCACCTTCCCGGGAATTTAATGTGAAAAAGAACATTAAGGCATGTAGAGAAGTTTTCCAAGCACCTTGGGAGAAAACTATTACGCCATTGGATACATGTGGAAATATTGTGCTCTCAGGGGAGCTCTTCGAACGCATCATGAAGTGCGACAATTTAATTGTTAGATCAATCAAAGAAAATTTTGAGATATGGAAAAAAAAAATCATACCCAAATTAATATTGACCAAAAAAAATGAATCTTCGGTCCTATTTGACACGGTGGCTATCTACCTCGGTTTCTCTGAAGAATTGCTTAACATTGAAGAATTAAAAATTGAGATCACTGGTCGCGGCTCAACTCAAATTAGCGAAAGAGGAGATTTGATACGTTGTGCAACTTCTTGGAAAGATATCCAAACTTTTAAAAATCTACTTGTTGATCGACTCGTTATGTAATCTTGAATGGCTGTGTTTTAATTATTTTTTTGGTTATATTTATTTTCTTTCTCCTTGTGAATTTTTATAAGTTTCTTCTTCATTTCCGCTAAATTTTCTCCTTTTAAAGGATTGAAAACTTGAGTCAGTATAATTAAACAAGAACAAATGATTGGAATGACGGCAATTAATAATTTTATGCCAAATATTGCTGAATCTGGTTGATATAAGTACGAATCTACGCCTGCTTGATAATTAAACGCTAATAATATGAGCGTTCCAATAATTCCAACAAATTGTCCTATAGGTATAGCTATTAAAGCCCTACCAGCGCCATATTGTGCTTCCTTTCTTTTGCCAGAAAGTGTTTCTTCTAAATCAATAACATTCGAAAATATTACAAAGTCATAGAGTGCAAATGAAAAAAGAATTCCTGAAAAACCAATTATTATTAGATATAGAATAGGAATATTGAAAATCAAATCGATTATAAATAAGGTTGAAATTGCTATCAAGCATGTTAAAGATATTCTTACTATAAGCTTTTCAATTTTAATCTTTTTCGCTAAGAAATGGAGAAGTAAATAGAATGGATAAGTACAAGCATAATAAATCCCGGTAATAACCAATTCAAATCCATCTTGTTTTAAAACATACCCCATAACGCTGGCATATTGCGTCACTATTCCTTGTGAAAACCAGATGGAAATGCTAAAGAATAAACTTACGAGAAATGCTTTATTTGTAAAAAGCTTAAACATATCTTTTAGTATACTTAATGGTTTATCTTCATTAATATCCTGATGCCAACTTTTACGCTCTTTAAGCAAATAAGAACTAACAAAGTATAGCGTCGCAGCTGTTATTCCTAAAATTATTATAAAAAATCTAAAGACTTCTAATCCAAGATTGAACAAAATTGGAACAAATATAATTCCCATTCCTCCAAGTGCATTAAATATGTTTTGGTAAAGTGCTATGCTCGTACGCTCTTGTTGACTTTCTGTTAATTCCAATACTAAAGCATTGAATGACATCCATATGATCGTTATAACAGTATCGTAAGCGAATAGTGCTAGTAATAATTGCACAAATTTCATTATCTGACCAGTATTAGTATCACCTGGTGCTGTACCAGGTAAAGGAAACCAAAAAAA
>JAUWNA010000033.1 GCA_030612905.1 Promethearchaeota archaeon | reverse complement strand
GTGCAAATCTTCAACGGAATTGGTTTGGGCGGAGGATTGTATTTCTACGATCAGTGTATCGCAGAAATTATTGATGAAGATGAAATCCGTCATGGAACAAGGCGATCAGGTATTTACTATGCAGTCCTTAATTTCTTTATTAGATTATCGGCTGTTATTAATTTCATCCTAATAGGGATAGTCTTTAGTACAACAGATTGGCAAAGTTATGACCCAAATCCAGGTGTTAATACAATTTTAGGGCTCCAAATCTTAATGGGTATTTTTCCAGCAATTATGCTTGTGATCTCATTAATTGGGCTGTATTTCTATCCAATTAAAGGCAAGAAATTAGCTGAAAATCGAAGAAATTTAGAGGTATTGCATAAACAAAAGCAAGAAAAACTTCAATAATCAAATTATTTTTTTATTTTTATTTTTTTGAGATTAAAATTTCTGTTTGTTTAGAAAAATTTTAAATCATAAATCGAACTAATTTAACTTATAATTATAGGAGATTAGCAATCAAAATGAAGGTTGTACAATTAGAAGCAAAATGGGATCCTAAACCAGAGTTCAAACTTGGTTCAAAGGATATTGATGGAAAGCTTACTTATCTCGGTTCTCAAGTTTGGAGAGATCCATATATAAGTGTTGTAGATAAGGAAAAGCCAAAGATTCTTCCAAATGAAGTACTTATCAGAGTAAAACGCTGTGGAATTCTTTAAAAACGTGCTTTAAAGAACATAATATGCGGCTCTGATGTTCATATGAATCAAGCTTATGACGATGGATATATTTATTATCCTGGATTAACAGCATTTCCAGTAACCCTCGGACATGAATTTGCAGGCGAAATTGTTGAAGTAGGCTCTCAAGCAATAAGCAAAAGGACGGGGAAACTTTATGAAAAAGGAGAGCCTGTAACCGTAGAAGAAATGGCATGGTGTGGTGAATGCAAACCTTGCTGCGATGGATATCCGAATCATTGCGAACGATTACAAGAAATTGGCTTTTCTATAGATGGAGCGTTTGCTGAATACATTAAGGTTCCAGCAAAACTTTGTTGGAGTTTAAGGAAATTAGAAAGAAATTACGACGACGTATTTAAAATTGGTAGCTTGGTTGAACCAACATCCGTAGCTTATAATGCTGTCATCGAAAGAGGTGGAGGCATCCGCCCGGGTGAAAATGTTATAATCTTAGGAGCTGGACCAATTGGATTAGTTTCTACTAAAATTTTGAAAACCGCAGGAGCGGGGTTATGTATTGTTTCAGAACCTGAAGAACATCGAGCATCGTTAGCTAAAAAAATGGGAGCCGACTACGTTATTAATCCTATTAAAGAAGATTTTGTAGAAAAAGTAAAAGAATATACCGACAATGAAGGTGCAGCGTTATATCTTGAAGCTACAGGATTGCCACAAGTAGTAACTGATGACATTCAAAATGCTATTTGGGAATGCAAGGCGGTTAATAGTACTGTCGTAATCGTTGCAAGAGCGGAACAAAGAATGCCAGTTTGTGGAGAGTTTTTTCAAGTCAAAAGGGCTAGAATTATAGGAGCTCAAGGGCACTCAGGACATGGAACTTTTTTCAATGTAATTAGTTCGATGGCAGCTGGTATGGATATTACTCCGATGATTACCAAAGAAATTTCTATTGAAGAAGTCCCAGAAAACATAAAACTTTTACAAACTGATAGAAAAAATTGCAAAATTTCCGCAATTATTAACTAATATGGGACTACAAAATCGATCTTAAATACTCCGAAGATCTTTTCGCTACTTCTTCAAAAGAAGGCTTCATAATTGTTTCAATTGAAACAAATTTGCTATATCCTGCGTTTTTAAAAATATTTAGAAATGTTTTAAAATCAAAATGCCCTGAACCGGGAGCTCTTCGAGTTGTATCTGCTAAATGTACATGTCCGACATGGGGGACTACTTCTTTTAAATTCTCCCAAACATAGATTGGATCTTCTTCTAAATGCATATGAAAAGAATCAACTAACAACTTTAAGTACTCTGATCCAATTTCTTCAATTAATTCTAATGATTGAGAAATCGTATTATAGGAATCTATTTCGAAACGATTAATAGGTTCAAACACGAGCATCACATTATTTTCTTCAGCTAACTTACTACATTCTTTTAAAGAAGAAATAATGTTTAGTTTTTCTTTATTTGGATTATTGTTATGTTTGAAACGACCTCTTATTAACCCTATTATGACTTTAGATCCCGTTTCTCGAGCAAAATTAATGTATTTTTCAATTCTTTTTATCGCTTTTTCCCTAATAGATTTTTCAACATCTCCAAAAGAATAACCATAACGAATATATGTGCTTCCTGTGCCAAGAGCAGAGATTAATAACTCGTAAGATTCCGCAATTTCCACAATTTTATTAACATCGACTTTTTCAGGCTCGAGAAGGCTTAATTCTACACCATCATAATTTAAAGGCGCTAATATTTGGCATAACGACGAAAAACTTTTGTTTATGCCTTCTTTGTTGCTTTTAGATTCGTTTAATCCGGCAACTATACTAAGCAACATATACTTATCTAAAAGTCTGATATTATTAAAATATTTATCAGATGTGAAAGACTAAAATTATTAATATAAAATTAATTTATAGGTGAAAATAAAAAATGGGAAAATGGAATCTTCCTCCATCTGGTGGCCATATGGATATGCCAGATGGAATATATCTCCAAAATATGAACATTTCTGAAATTCGAGAGCGTGTAAAAAAAAACGACGTTATTATCATCCCAATCGGGTCTACTGAAAACCACGGTCCAGCAGCTTGCATAGGAGAAGACACGTTTTTAGTAACGAGAATGGCTGAAATAATAGCACAAAAAACGGGTTGTACAGTTGCCCAACCAACTTGGTACGGTTCTCATCCATATCATCACGTTGGAATGCCCGGTACCATAATAGTTCCAGAAGAAACATTTAAAGGGCTTTTACGAGCTATAATGGCTGGTTGTTGGAACATGGGATTTAGAAAAATGATCCTATTAAATGGTCATGGTCACGAGTATGTTATCCCGAGCGCAATTCACGAGTGGGCCAAAAACTATCAATTACCTGCCGTAATTTGTAATGTTAACTGGTATCACGCAATTCCCGAATATTGTAAGGATAAAGAACATGGAGGCCCTTTTGAAACTCCTTTCGTTCATGCAGATGAAGCAGAAACCTCGTTTTCAATGACACTCTTTCCAGAAATGATAAGAAAAATTGATTCTAGCGAAGATAACGAAGTTGTTGGATGGATGCCTGATGGGCATGTTGATAAAGCTGGAAATATTTATCAAAAGCCAATCCGATGGTATGGACAAATAGGTTTTGGACCAATTGAACTTGCTGCATATCCTGAAGGTCATGTAGGATGTCCAAGTAAAGCAACTTTCGAGAAAGGCGAACCTGGTATGGAGGCTTTTTTAGATTACTTAGAGAAATTAGTCGTTGATATATTGAAGACTTTTCCACCAGGAAAATTACCTCCGACTGATCAAATTACCCAACGAGATCCGAAAGAAATTGAACCATATTTAAAAGGACCTTTAAATGGTGGAAAAAGTATTTATGAATTGAGATATCCACCTTAATTTTTTTTCTTATTCTCTCTATCCTAACCTTTTAGGATAATTTAAAATAAATTATTTTATTTCATTGATTTTTAAAAAAATTTTAAAAGAAACTTGAAAAAAAAGTATTTAAGTTAGAATTTGGACCCACAATACGCACAATATATGGCTTCATCCTTACTAATAGGCGTTCCACAGTTGGGACAAAATTTTGAATGTTCTTGAATAATAGCCTCTTCCTCCTTCTCAACCCGCATTGACTCAGCGTCTCCGGTTTGAATAGAAAATTGACCTCTTAACCTACCTGAAGCTTTCAAATCTAAAATAATTGCTCGAATATCTCTGACTGAAATGCCCGTGTTATTACTTATCTCTTCTACGGATATATTGGGATTGTGTTCAAATTCATTCGCTACAACATTTTTTAATTTACTACGATTAGCAATGGCTGCAATTTGACTTACCAAAATAGCAGATCCAATTCCAATCCAAAGAAAATTCATCCAGTTTACTCCACCAAATCGCCAAAAACCATCAATAATTCCGTTAATTCCCCAATAGAAAAATATACCTGCGAATATTAAAGCACATATCGAGAAACCATTAATATATTGGTCTTTTTTGTATTTCATCTCTATCATTTACAATTGATTTTTAATTAAATAAAAAACGCCATTACATATATCTCTTTTATGGTCCAATTTTTAGAAATTATTGATTAGGAATTTAAAAGTTATTAAAAAAAAGGAAAGTAAAAATTTGTTTATTATTTGTTAAGCCTTTGCTCCACAGTAAGCACAATATAATGCCGATTCATTCTTAATAGGCGTACCACAGTTTGCACAGTAATTCCCTTTCTCGTGAGGCTCTGGTTGATTAGAAGTTGTAACTTCCACATGTTTTGCTTCGCCTGTTTTAGTCGAAAACTTTCCTCTTAATTCTCCCCTTGCTTTCAGGTCTAACACTATTGCTCGAACATCTTTAATCGTAATTCCCGTTTTTCTGGCAATTTCCTCAATTGAAGCGTTAGGATTTTGCTCAAATTCTTGTTTAACGACGTTTCTTAGTTTGCTTCTATTAGTAAGTTTATATATTTGGCTTGAGATTATGGATATTCCAATAGCAATTAAAATAAAGCCTGTCCACCACCAGACCCAATTATAGAGATTATTAAAACCCCAATACAAGAAAGCTCCTGCAATAATTAATCCACAAATACTGAAGCCCTCGTGGTATTCATTTCGTTCGTAATGCATTTTTAATCACTTCTTCTTTATTTGAAATAATTAGTTGAATGATATAAGAGTTAAAGAGACCAATATTTATAATATTTTTATTGATCAAATTAATTATTTGTATTACAAACTATTTAGTTTATCTTGGGAATGGTTTAAAATTTTAAGGAGGAGCGACTGAACTATTAATAATTTTGAAGATTTCTTTCACGTCAACTTGGTCCTCAGTTAAAAGGATAATCAACTTTTCGAGAATTTTTATAGATAAAATATAATAATTGTCAGAATGAATTATATTAAAATCTGGACTGTGTAAACCTATACTTTCGGTTGTCTCCTCTGCTAACTCATATAATTGAGAAATATTCAAAGAAATAGAAGCTTTGTTAAACTCTTCCTCATTTATATAGGACTTTTTAATTACTCCATTTTCCGACGATATCAATATGAAATAAACTGCTGGCCCTAATTTGCTAACAAGAGAATTTAAAATT
This sequence comes from Promethearchaeota archaeon, assembly GCA_030612905.1. Taxonomy (GTDB): domain Archaea; phylum Asgardarchaeota; class Lokiarchaeia; order Sigyniarchaeales; family SOKP01; genus SOKP01. The sequence continues at coordinate 5,644 of JAUWNA010000033.1, read as the reverse complement.
AAATCTAAATCTAACAGAACAGTCATTTCTAATTAATTTATAAATCTTTTTTTATAAATATGTTTGTGTGAAATTAAATATGAGTACGAATGTCCCGTAAAGATTGGAACTTAAATTTGTTTTGTAAAAAAAATATATTTGATTTTTCAATCCTAAATAAGAACGCAATTACATATCAAAATATTTATCAACTACACACTCAAAATCGCGAAATTGGCCTATTTCTCCGTTAAAATCCTTAATGCAATCGCAATAATTATCTAGAAACTCCTCAATTAATAACTCCATAAATCTTTTAATATTTTTTGATTTTGTAAAGTCCTCAACTAAATACGCAAATATAATGCCCTCTTTAACAGTTAAAAGGAATTTTTGATTTTCGAAATTAATTGCTTGAAGAGTATCACCCGTTTTTTTTCCAATAACCTCATTAGAAAATGATAAAATAGCTGATATAAAACCTGATATTGTTATAAAATTATCTGCCAAATACTTTTTATCCTTTCTAACTTTTTTAAATAGCGAAAGACCTGCCGTGCTTATTATGAAAAAAGCTGAAAGTTCTTTAGCACTAGGAATAGCTCGTTTACACAATTGATTGATTTCTGAAAATGTGGCGTTCGAACAATATGAGTTAACCAATTGTTTTGAAAGCGAACAAAGGCTATCGTATTTAATTAGCTTGTTTGTCTCACTTACATAGAATATAGAAATACTTTCATCTTCAATTGTATAGAAGTGAACATAAATTGTATAAGCCCCTAACAATTTAATTCTTTTCCCTTCCTTCTTTTCAAGAATTTCAGAACGATAGAATTTGATTAGTAGTTTTATTAGAGAACGTTTTATCCCCTTGCTAAAAACAATATTATAACGCTTCTCAGTCAGTGAGACTAATCCAACCCCCAATAGGTCCATTGAGCTTGGATGTTCCAATGATTCCTGATAAACATTCTCTAGTACTAGCATTTTTTTATACTTTTTTGTGGTAAAAATCCCCTTAACAAAAAAAGAATTGTGTGTGTTATTTAACTTTAGAACACTTTAATATTTAAACATTTCGTTTTTGTTGTAAAAATGCTTTAATGAAATGATTAAAAGTTTTATTGAAAAATCAAATTTAAAGGGCAGTTAGATTTAAATAGTCTCCATTTTATTATATTTTTGATTATTGACTTTTTCATAACAAAAATGTTAATAAAAAAATAAATTTTACCACAAATTTTATAACAGGTTTTAAAAAATATGTCTGATATAATGAAATTTGATATAGAACTTCATGTTAATCAGTTTAGAAATAAAAAATTCCTTATAAAACACCTAATTGATATCGAAAAAATAATTGTTTCCTTCGAATATTCTAAATTCATCAATAGTGTGTACAATTTCTTTAATTCTCAAGTAGAAGGGTCAGAAGTAAGATTAAACGCTAATCATTACAACGGTGCGGGAGAGATAATCGACCATTTCTGGAAATTATTATTAAACAACGATTCAATTGCAACTTATCAATCAAATTTGAAAATAAAATTAAAAATCTAGTGGGCCTGGCAGGATTCGAACCTGCGCTATCTCGCTCCGAAGGCGAGCACCCGATCCAGACTAGATTACAGGCCCAATGTAAATAATTTAGAATATATTATTGATATGCATTATTTCTAAAAAATTTTCGCATAGTTTTTATGCGCACAAAAGCTATTTTTTAGTTGATATCTTCTACCAACCAATCGAAAAAGAGGTTGAAAAGACTTTAAAATATTTTTAATTTTAATTAATCCACCCATATACTCGTCTGATCCCCTAATTTTGATTAATCCCCTCATGTAAGCATCTGTTACTTGAATCTTTCGAGTTATGATTTTTCTCAAATTGTTTTTCGTAAGGATGAGGTGAATGACATTAATCTCCTCTGAGTTCGCTTCGTAATAAGAATTGTTATAAGTTAAAAACCCTTCGATTTTTTTTATCCATATGTTATAGTCAATATCATAAATATACACATGGTATATTATGTCTTCATACAACTTTAAATCTTCATGAACTTCTTTGGAATTATTGGCAATCGTTATTCCTAACTTAATTAACTCATCTAATGTAGATTTAAATTTATTCTCTGTCGATTCTAATGAGTTCAACATCATTACTATAGCATTTGAGTCAATCATGGCAAAATAATGTATTACTATATCTCAATTAATAAAATTCATTTAATCTTTAATAAATCTACAAACAAAATATGAATGTTTTATTTAAAATTTTATATAATATAACGATGATAAATGTTAAATCTAATTTTTCGGCTTAAATACTTGTTAAATAATTTAATCCATTTTTTTTGCTTAAATATTTAAAAAATGTTCGAAAAAGCTTAATATATCTCAAACCTTGTGAAAGAGAACCTTCAACTTTAATTTTTCCTTTCATAAACGCATCCGCACCACCTATTTCGTCCTTTAGAATCTTAATAAATAAATCCTTACTAAAAACCATTTTAAATAACGCTTGAGGATTAACCCCCTTCTCGTAGCGAAGTTTACCGTGCGAAACTTCAAGCCAATAGCTTAAGTTCAAATCAAATATGCATGTTTGGTATATGTCATCAAAACCTATTAATTCCTCCTTGAGTTCTTCAGTATTGTTCATGATAGCTACCCCCGCCTTAATGATTTTATCCAAAACATATTCAAATTTCTTACCGTTTTTACTCAAATCTTCCAATATTAAATTAAGCGGGTTTTGACCTGCCATAAAGTTATATAATCTACTAATTTTTTTTTCTAAAAATCCTTATACCTATAATTAAAAAGAAATAACTCCTATTTATGTGTTTTTCTTCAAAATATTACTCCTAAAACAATAGTCTAATATTGAAATCCTATTGATTAATGAAATAAATTTAAAGTTGAAAATTTAGGAAAAGATTCTAACTTTTATGTATTCTTTTGGAACCTTATATAGAACATTCCATTGATAGGGTATTTTTCTACAACGCTAAATCCATTAAGGACACCTAGGTTTGTGAAGTACTCTAGATCTTGCTCTTTTACCCATTTTGTACCATATCCCGTTGATATATTTGTCTCTCTAATCTTAACTTCAAGGTAAAGACCATAAAACTCTTTTTCAGAAGGCTCTCGTTTTGGAATTGGAAAATCCCAAATTACAAATTCTCCGCCTTTTTTTAATACTCGGTGTATCTCTTGAAAAATTTTTTGATGATTTTCGATGGGAACATACATTAAAGTGAAAAAAGCCGTTGCTGTATCAAATGACTCGTCTAAAAATTTCAAATCTTTTGCATCCATAATTATCTTTAAAAAATCTCCAGGGGCAGCTTCTTTGAGTTCGGATTCACGACGATCGATGGCTACTACGCGCTCACCTTTTAGTTGACCAATAATTCCCTCTCCTCCACCTCCAATATCTAAAATCCTTCCTGTTAATTCAACATCAGTTAAATCGATCTTTTGTGTTTCAATGAATTTAATATTTTCTTCTGCCATACATAGTTCAATCTTTCAAACTATTAATAATTTTATGCGAAAACAACGATGTAAAAATGCCCTCCCTATTAATTAATATCAGTTTTTATTAGGTAAATGGAATTAGCTTCTTAGTCTTTTTAACCAATTCGTCATAGATTATAATTATCATTCAAAAAACTTCTTCTCAAAAATTCATTTCTTTTCGTAGAATAATAGCATAGAGGGTAATTTAAATAAAATTTTTATATTTGGAATTATTTCAAATGTTATATCAATACAATTTTTTATCAAAAAAGCCCATATAGTGTAGTACGGTTAGCATTAGGGACTGTCACTCCTTCGACCCGGGTTCAACTCCGCGTGTGAAAACCATACGCGATGAAACTCCCGGTGTGGGCGCCATTATTTATATCCGTATTTAAACATATTGTAATTCCATTATTCGCTATTGATATCCATACAAAGTTAAATATAAGCATTTTTTATATCTTAAAATTAAATTATTTTCTTGTGTATCAGACTTCCCGAACCCTAATTATCAAATTTAAAAATTATTTTCTTTTTATTTCAGTTCTCGGTTGTTTTTTTTTGTAAATTTAATTTTTCGTTAATTCTTAACTAATTAAAAGTAAGAAAGATTCGACATAAATTGCAAAATTGTTCACGATCAAACTATAGTAATTATGGATTTAACTGTGTAATTTATAAAAGAAATAAAACCTTTTTATATAGTAAAAAGTTATACATAATAGTATTTGTTTAATCTATTAAAATCTTAAATAAAATACAAAATCAAAAAATAAGGTTGAAAAATCATGGTTGATGAAGCATTAATAAAAGAAATGAAAGGTAAATTTGAGGCTGGAGCTGCTGCCTCGGATGTTATGGACTCCTTAAAAGTCTTTGAGATGTTCAAGCAAATTGCTGTAGAAAACGAGGACTTGAAAGAGGAACTAGAAGATATGGACATAACCATCCAAATGAACATTACGGATGAAGGCAAGAAATTTTGGCTCAAGGCAAAGGAAGGGACCTTGGAATATGGCGAAGGTGATGTTGAAAATCCATCCTTTACGTTCTCTGCTACTAAAGAAGTTGGCTCAGGCATGTTGTTCGGCGAAGTTGACGCCACAAGCGCGTATATGGCCGGCGATATTACAGTCGAAGGTAATCTTCAGGATGCAATGGCCTTTCAAGAGATTATTGAGCTCGCATTAGAGGCTTACGAAGATTTAGCCGAAGATTTGTAAAAAATCTCGAAATTAAACTATATTAAACCTTTCGTGAAATCTCTTATATTTTTTTTTTTTATTCTATTATTTTATTAATTTTTTTTTCAAGTTTGAAGATTTTATCGTTTTTTTTGACAGGAGTATCAACTAAAATACCTACAGTAAGTCGTTGAGTTTTCGATTTAACTAATGGAGTTTCAGTTAGGTTGCTCTTTTGTTTAATTTGCAGTGAATTAATTATTTGACGTAAATATGTATCGGTATGAGTTCCAATTATAAAAATCTCATCCTTCAATTTTAATTTACCAGCAGTTAATAGTATTTTAGCCGCTTTTTTTTCCGAGTAATAAGAAAGAACTTTTCCAATTTCGACTTTTTTATAATTCGATAAATTTCCATCAAATTTTCGTTGAATTTCGCTTCCTTTTGGACGTTCAAAGTAGAATCCTGTTGAAAAACCTCTGTTATACACCTTGGTTAATCGTGTGAGCCATCCTTTGACTTTCTCTTGGGTAAATGTGTTATTGTAATAAGCGTCAATTGCTTCTTTGTAGCAAGAAGTAGTTTCTTCGATATAGATTGGGTCTCTCATGCGACCCTCTATTTTAAAAGCGTCTATTTTAGCTTCTATTAATTCGGGGATATGCTCGATTAAACACAAATCTTTTGCGTTGATGAAAAAAACTCCATCATAGAGAAATTCGTTTGATTGATCATCGTATACGCGCCATCTTCTACGACAAGGTTGAACACACCTTCCTCTGTTAGCAGAATACTCTTGAGACGCACATGTTTCGGCCGAGAAATAACAACGACCGGATATCGAAGTACATTGAGCACCATGCACAAAAGTTTCAATTTCAGCCTTTTTTATTTTACTTTTTATTTCTTTAATTTGTTTCAGAGATAATTCTCTAGCAAGAATTA
>JAUWNA010000226.1 GCA_030612905.1 Promethearchaeota archaeon | reverse complement strand
TCATTATGCTTCGAAAAGTATTTGAGTCAGATATCGCTATAATTGGGCATTTCGCGAAGGATATTATAGAGATTGATGGTGTGAGCAAATCAGCGCTAGGAGGTGCTGTATTCTACGGTGGAATCGCGGGAAGTCGAATGGGTTTAAAAGTAGCGATTATTACGCGTTTGAAAAGCGAAGATTTCCCAGATTTAGATATTTTTGATAAAAACAATATTAAGTATTTTGCGAATCCCGCTAAAGAAACATCAGGGATTAAAAATATATATCTGTCGCAAAATATGGAATTTAGAAGTTACAAACCTTTAGGTTTTGCAGGTGCATTTACTAAAGACGAAATTCCTGAAATTGATACGAAACTTTTCGTTATAGGTCCAATTCTCGCGGGCGAAATCGACTTAGAACTGTTAGAATATTTATCTGAAATATATAGTGGCAAATTAGGTCTTGATATACAAGGATTTATTAGAGGCTTAAAGGATAACAAAATACAATACTACGATTTAACCGAAAAAGAAAAAGTTGAGATAATATCTAAAGTAAATTACTTAAAACTTGACACAACCGAAGCTAAAGTCCTTACAAACCTATCTTCTGTGCCGAAAGCAGCAAAAATACTAAATAAATTGGGACCGAAAGAAGTTCTTATTACACACGAAAAGGGAGTCAATGTAAGCGTTAATAACAATTCTTACTTTTTTCCTTGGAAAAATAAAGGGAGCATAGGAAGGACGGGGAGAGGCGACACGGCTTTTATCAGTTATTTAGGTTCCCGAATAACTAAAAATCCTGAGGAATCCTTGAGATTCTCCGCAGCTTTAACTTCTCTTAAAATGGAATCAATGGGACCATTTTCTCTGCCTTTATCTCGGGTTGAAAAACTTATAAAAGAACAATACTCGTAAATCTATTAAATATTATAAAATAAAAGAATTTTAAAAGTTGATTTATGTGGGTAGATACTATTTGCCCCACATTCTTACCATTTCCCTTGTAATGATATATCTCATTATTTCCGATGTGCCTGCCGAGATTTGCCCTATCTTTGCATCTCGATAATAGCGTTCTAAAGGATATTCTTCGGAGTATCCAAGACCACCTGCAATTTGAACGGCGTCTTGAGTAATTCGCACGGTAGCGTCTGCGATTCGAGTTTTAACAGCAGCAACGGAGGCTCTACAGTTATACCCATCGTCAAGCATTCTTGCGATTTGTGCGATTGCCATCCTATTTAGCTCTATATCCATAAACATTTCGCTAAGTTTGAAAGATATTCCTTCAAAAGAATAGATTGGTTTTTTGAATTGGACGCGCTTATGCGAGTACTTGTAAGCTACTTCTAAAGCGCTTCGAGCAAGACCAAGGTATTGAGAAGCGGTAAAAGTTCTTTCGCCGTCAAGACCGAATAATAAAACATCCAGACCTTCGTTCTCTCTATGAAGTATATTTGCAGCTGGCACTTTACAGTCTTTAAATCGAAGATGAGAATTGGGCATCCCTCTACGTCCCATATGCTTATATTCCTTAATAACTTCAAATCCCGGAGTATCAGTTTCGAAAATGAATGCCGAAATACCTTGATGCGCCCTAACTTGATCGTTAGTTTTTGCGTACAAACAAATGTAATCGGCAACGCTACCGTTTGTTATGAAACATTTTTCCCCGTTGAGAACATAATGGTCTCCTTCCCTTATCGCTTTTAACCTCATCCCCCCAATTGCGTCAGATCCACCTGTGGGTTCCGTTATACCAATAGCGCCTATTTTCGTTCCGTCAGATATCCCAGAGAGGTACTTTTTTTTTTGCTCTTGAGATCCGAATTCTATAATAGGTCCAGCAAACAAGCAAGAAGAGGCGCCAAAGATCCCCGCAAGAGCGTAGCTGAAAGCTGTGAGCTCCTCGCCAAAGATTGTTCGGTATAAAATTCCTTTTCCTAAACCTCCTACTTCTTTTGGGATTATAATATTCAAGTAAGGTTTCATCTTGCGTAAAATTTCTACAGCTAATTCTATATTCCTCTCACGATCTATCTTTTCAGCCACAGGTTCGACGTGGATTTTACACCACTCGCGAACTTCCATGCGAAAATCGTTTTCTTCCTTAGTATAGAAGTGTAATCTATCCGCCATGCACGAATAGCCATACTCAAATTCCAAATCTTCAAAATGAACGTGTCCTTCCAAATTCATCACACTTAGATTTTAATTTAATATCTAATAACATCTAAAATAAAAGATTATTTTTTAAATTTGATGTGCATTATAAAAAACATATTTTAGGTTATTAATTAAATCAAATCAACAAATTGGTAGTTATCAAGAAAATTATGAGAATCGGTGGAATTATCGATATATCAACTAAAGACATCCCAAACAAGTCTACAATGGTAATCTTCACCGTAGGCTGTAATTTAAACTGTGAGTTTTGTCATAATAAGTATTTATTGCACGAAAGGGTAGGAAAAGATATGGACGTTTCAGAATTGTTGGAACAAATAAAAAGTAATATGTTGGTAAGCGGAGTTAGCATTTCTGGTGGAGAGCCTACGCTCCAAAAAGATTTATTTAAATTGTGTGAAGAAATAAAAAAAATTGGAAAATACATTAGTATAGATACTAACGGAACGAATCCCCAAATTATTTCTGAATTATTACCACATATCAACAGAATAGCTTTAGATTTGAAGGGACCGTTAAACAAGAAAAGATTAAAGAAAATTACGGGAAGTCTAGTGGATCCTAATCTTATAATTGAGACTTTTAATATAGTTAATAAATGCGAGGGTATTGATTTTGAAGTAAGAACCACTTACGTAGAAAATTTAATGAAACCAAACGACATCGATAAAATTATTTCGTTTCTAAGAAAAAATGAGTTCAGAGGAAACTTTGTGCTCCAACAATATCAGTATTCTGAAGGGGTTGGTGATGAATGCAAAGAAAAATTTCAAAAACCAGAGCATATTATATTACTCAACATTTTAAAGCCTTATAGAAATTTGGATTTACCTTTTCAAATTTATTTAAGAGACGATATTATAGGTTATTGTATTATAGATAAATTATACGACTATCTTGATGAATAATGGACGAAGAAAAGATAATAGCAGAGGTACAATCGTGTATTGATTGTATGGTGTGTTTGGATGTGTGCGATACTTTTATAGTTACTCAGAACGAATTATTATCTCCAAATGGGAGGTTGAAAATCGTTGATAAAATATTTGGCAATCTGAACATTACTCAAGAGGAGATTAAAAGCATCTACACTTGCACACTATGTGGATTGTGCGATCTTACTTGCCAACAAAGCATTCACATTGCTGACGCAATACACTCTTCCAAAATAAAACTAGTAGAAATGGGTTTAGGTCCTCTTGAAAATCATAACAAAATAATAAAAAATATTGAAGAGCAAGATAATTCCGTTAGTGGTAAACGAGAAGAAAGACTAAACTGGATCCCAGAAAAGTATAAAGCGTCTGAAACGTTTGAAACAGGAGATTCGGATACGTTATTATTCTTGGGTTGCATGTCATCGTTTCGAGTAAAGGAAAGCGCAAGTGCTTCTTACGAGCTTTTAAAAGAAGGTAATTTCGATTTTAAGATATTTGAAAAGGAGCCTTGTTGTGGAGAATATGTTTATTCCGCTGGTAAGCTAGACTTTGCTAAGAAAATCTTTAGCGAAAATTTTGAGCTATTCAAACAACACGGAATTAAAAACATTATTACTACTTGTGGCGGGTGCTTTTACGCGTTTAATAACTTATATCCAAAATACATTCGGGATTACGATATTCCAGTTAAGCACGTTATTCAAGTTATTCACGAATTAGAAAAGAAGGGCAAATTGAAATTTCAGCAATCTAACGATACAGTTACTTACCATGATTCTTGTAGGACAGGAAGAAAAATTAAAAACATTGATGTTTACGACGAACCCCGAGAACTATTAAATCTGTGTGCTACAGTTAACGAGCTCAAGGCAAATAGAGAATTAACTGGTTGTTGTGGGGCTGGTTCTGGAATTAGAGGGGTTGATAGTAGTTTATCTATAAAAATCGGTAAGAAAATTTTTGACGAATTAGAAACTCAAAAACTAATATCATCGTGTCCCTTATGCGTGTTTAATTATAGATACGTAAATTACAAAACTCATTCTGAATATAAATCTGAATACATAACCGATTATCTTTTAGAAGCGTTAAAAAAAGAATGAAAAACGGGTGAAATGTAATGAACGAAAACGATAAAGAAACTAAGGACGATGACCTTGAAGAGGAGTTAGAAAAACAATGGGAAATGCAAGATCAAATTCACAAAGTTTGCAAAATGAAAGGAGACACAGAAGAAAAACAAAAAAAATGGAAAGAAAAATATAGTTAATTTTTATCAGTATCGATTTTTTGAATGAATCGACTTGTCCTTGTTTCGATTTTTGATTT
>JAUWNA010000031.1 GCA_030612905.1 Promethearchaeota archaeon | reverse complement strand
TAGATTGGATTAGATTCCCGCCTGGGTCCATGATTTTTATATTACTAATGGCTTCTCTAACGGCAATAATTAGTGCTGGACTAACCAAATGGTTAATTGATACTGATGAAATTAATAGAAAACAAGTCATAAAAAAGGCTCACGATGAAGAAAAAGCAAAAATCATTGAATTATCTGAAACGGAACCAGAAAAATATCACAAGTTAAGAAAGAGGTGGGAAAGATTGGATTCGATGTTAAAACAATCACAGAATAAAATGGCTTTAAGGCGTATGTTGCCCAGTTGCATAACATTCGTTCCAATGATAGTCCTATTTACATTAGTAAGAGGGATTTTTGAGAATAGCCCTGTTGCGTTTTCTCCAATGACCGCTAACGATGTAGTGTCTATAGGCGCTATGATGGCAGGTACTACGAGCACGGTATATCCATGGACTGCCCTTGTGTACGGCGTTGCCAGAACTATTGGATTAGAAGCTGGTTGGATAAATTTTACTGCTTGGTATTTTCTATGTAGTTTTGGTGTGAATACGCTTGTTCAAAGAATTTTTAAATTACAAACACAAGCTTCGGGAGGAATGGAGCAGATGATGGGTGGTGGGAAAACTAAAGCTTTGGAATTTCCTGACGTTTAAATTAATAAAAGAGATTTTTTGATTCTATTACTTTCCTTATTCTTATAAGTAATAAAGCGCAGACAGAGGGATTCGAACCCTCGGATGCTTTCACACACCGGCTTTCTGGGACCGTATTTCCGCTCCAAGCCGGCGCCGTACCAGGCTAGGCAATGTCTGCAAAAAAAATTAGCGCCAACGACGCACAATGGCGACGCTCAGCAATATTTCTATTTTATAGTTTTTTAGAAGTTAAATAATTATCTTGTAGGAATGGAGACGGTTTCTTTCATTTTTTTTTCTAATTTTGCTTTTTTAATAGCAGTTTCGACATTCTCATGCGAAGCACCTTTTTTGATTTCAATCGTGTCTGCTATCGGTTCTATATGCCTGTAATTAACCCTTCTTCGGCGAATTCCCAAACCATCAACTAATATATAATTTTTGTCGATGATGTCAACGACAACGCAATATTTTCCCGCTTCCCTTCCCATAGTTTTGACGCAAACGCGTCCTATGTCATATACGCTCATTTAATTCGTCACCAAATTAATTTCAATAAATTTATCATTACTGAATTTTTTAATTTTCAGAAAAGATAAACGATCTATCGTAAATTAAGGAATAATTTCAATTATAAATTTTTTATGATTTTTAGTTAGAAAAAGTTTAATAAAAATTTTTTAACTCAGATAGGATTTGATCCAACACTTCTTCAATAGAAAAGTTTTCTGTGTTAATAATTAAATCAAAAAATTCGTTAATCGAGTTTTTATCGCTTAAATCAATGTCATAGAGTTTTTTGAAGCGTTCTAATTCAGATTTTTCCCTTAAAGTTGTTTCTTTTAATTTTTCTTCAAAAGATGTTTGGTCTCTATCTGACATTCTTTTAACACGTAATTCTAATGGACAAGTTAAGTGTATTCTAAAATTTGCTATGGATTTGAGAATATGTCCGCTTAATTGGCTATCAATAATAATGTTACCTTTCTTTGCCATGTTAACGACTTTATTATCTAAATCTTTGTCAACGTCAGGATGATTTTCGACGAAATTCGTATATTCTTCTAAAGACATTTTCTTTTCTTTTGCAAGATCTCGAAACGCTTGTCCCGTTGAGTAGTAGAGTATCCCAAGGCGTTCTGCCATTAGTTTAGCAATCGTTGATTTGCCTGTTCCATGTAACCCAGATATCGAAATTATCATTTTTATATTTCTCAAAATTGAATTTAGCTATAAAAGAAATTAAAATCAGAAATTATTTAATATTTTTGAAATTTCAAGATCGGATTAACTTTCTGAATGCCACACAGATTCTTTTAGTAAGGTTTGCAAACATTTAGCACAATATCTTCCACTTTCAGGTCGATTTGCTCTTCTGGAAACCCTATTTGTTTTTTTCATTTTCGCTGGTCTTAATCTTGGTATAGCTTGAAGAGATTTTTTACAAATGGCACATTGAGCTTTACTAGGTTTCTTTCTCCAATAATGAGAAACAATCTGAGTTCCAGGAGTTTTCAGCTTTTTTCGTTTTTGAGCTTTTGATCTTAAACCCGGTCTTGGCAAGAAGATTACCTTTAATTTTTCAATTAATTCAATTTGAAGTTGTTATTGATATGGTTTTAAAGCATGGGAAGTTAATTAATTTTATTATTTTTGCTACTTCCCTATATTTAATTTTTTCAAAAAAATAGTATATAGTAGATACAAATCGTCTGCTATCGAATCTCTATAATTTTTATTAATAACAATTTTTTCTTCGTTTTGTAAGATTTCTTCGAAGATATTTTGCAGATTTATCTTATCTAATTCTAATCCGGGAAATCTACCAAAATTTTTCTTTAAATCTTTAAAAAGTCCAAAAATTAACTCGTTATCGTCAAAACCATCTAACTTTAGCGCGTCTATTAGCGTTATAAAAGAGGCTGTAATTTCCGAAGTAATCCCTGGAATTTCAAGAATAGAAGAACTAAGTGATTCTGGGAATTGGTTAGTAGAAAAGTTAAGAGAAGATATTTTGTTGATAATGTCAATAGCTTTATAATAATCGTCAGTAAAATTCATGTGATTCAATAGTTCGGAAAGGACTATATTATGCTTATTTAACGATAAGTTAAGCCCTAACAAATCGTTTGTAGCGCTCTTGATCGATCTTTGAAAAAATAATTCTTTTAAAATACCTCTTTGATATTTTTGATTTAAATTAAGAATTGTATTTATTATTGCAAATATTTCAGATTCAAGCTCAGATTTAATTTCAATAGAGTTTTTTTTGCGATTTGTCATTTCTCTAAGGCTAGTAGTGTAAGTCTATATTATAAATGTAGGACGTAGGAAATAATAAAATACTGCAACTATAATTCCAATTGCTAATGACGAGATGAATACGCGAAAGGTGGATGAGTTGGACAATTCTCTAATAGCAAGGGTAATTAATATAGGAACCCACACAGCAATCGTTAAAGCGTCAATAAGATGAAGCACCGTCCAAGTTGGGGATACAAACATAGGATTGAGATCAAACGATAAGAGATTAGGAATAGTAATATTTGGGATACCAATTAAAATTATTAGAATCTCAATACTATTTATTAATAAATAGGGCGCAAACGCACACAACATCATTTTAAATTTTGATGCTTGTTGTTGGTGCAAAGTTCCTCCTTTATATATGCTGAAAGGACTCATCTCAGCTTGACTATATTTTTCTTTTCCTTCTTTTTTTTCTCCAAAACGCGCTTCTAACCTTTCTGAAAAACCAACGGCAACATTTGCTCCTTTAGTAAAAAACCATATCAATATTAGACCAAAAATAAAATAAAACATTAATCCAAACAAGAAAAAGGCTATAAAAGCGGCTAAATCTATAAAAAACCCACTAAGGCTAAAAGGCGGTATCGTTTGAATATAAATATGTGAAAAGAAGGCTAAACCCATGAGTCCATAAATGAGCGAATTAAATAATAAAATTAAATACCCTGGAGCGTTTTTCCTTTTATGGTTTATGTTCCAAAAAGCCCTATTTGGTTTAGTAAACAACCAAAGTATTGTAATAAACCAAGGGGCAGGAGAGATGAATTCTTCTTCTATACGCTTAAATATAGAAAAGTTTTCTATCCTTTCACTTCTAAGTCGTTTACCACAAAAAGCACACACGAACGAGTCGGTTCGATTATAGTTGCCACATCTAGGACATCTATTAGTTAAGTTTGTTGACATGGTTATTTAGCACTTTCTAATTTTTATATTTATCATATAATTGTAATTATTTAAAAATTTCTTTAATGAGAGTATTTTTTTTTAATTTAAAGGTACTAAAAAGTTAATATTAACTTATCATTTATAGAATTTCGTAAAAGTGCAAATACAGAATACAAATCTGACTAATATTCAATTATATAATGGTTATCATATTTTAAAATTTTATAGCTTTTATTTGTAAATTGTTTAATTAATTCTAAATTAGTTCGTGTGTGACTCGTAATTTCATATACTTTTATACTTGATGGGGCTTTAACATAAGCCATTAATGGAATCAATTGATCGCTAAGGTATTTATCAACAGGAATGTCGTTTTGAATGTATTTAATCAATTCTTTAGCAGCAATATAACCTAATTTTTCTGATGAAAGTCTTTTTTCCCCTAAGATAGTGCCTGTTGATATTATTGCTCCGGTGTTAGAATATGCCCACATGCAAAGGCCTACTCCAGGACTCAATGAATTTACCCAAATTTCTTTGATGTCTGTCTCGATCCCTAAAGTTTTCTTTATTTCCATATTAATAGATTTCTTAATTCGGCTTGCAATGTTGTTTCCATTACGTTTTAAATGATTTGTCAGAATAATTTCCCCTTTGATTAGATCAACATCCCCTAAATTAGTAAGATTAATAGGTTTAAGGGTATTTTTTGGAGGAATTATCGTACAATTAGTTTGAGCTCCTCCCTTAGGATAAAATCCAAATTTTTTAATTTCTATATTAATTGCTAATCCAGATCTTTTAAATATTTGATAGATAACATTAGTAAGGTAATTTAAGCTAGGTGCCCATTTACCAAAAGTACCTCCTCCTTCGAGTATAATCTTAATTTTATCCTGTTGATCTAACCTTAAACACGCAATTTGAATTGGTTGGAGTAATAGACCTATACTTGCTGCCGTATTGATTTTTACATATACTTTACTTTTTAAAGATTTAATATTAGGAATAAAAGTAATTTCTTCAGTTCCAACTTTGCAATCACTTAATTTACTATTGGTTAGATCAGCAAGGGCTTTAAGACCGAGTAAGTGTTGTAATCTTAAACCTGGTTTAGGGCGATTCGCACGAATATTTTTTATTCTCAGTGGTTTGTTAAATAGTACCGAATATCCTGCGCTAAGACGTAGGATTGCTCCGCCTCCTTCTCCAAACGAACCATCGATTTCTAAAAAATCGCTTCCATTCAAAATTAAGCTCCTTTTTCATATAATGATTTTATACGTTGGATACCATTGTAACCTTTTATTAAATTTACAACTTCCTTAGGCACTAAGACTGTCCAATTTCTATTATCTTTGCTTATTAATTTTCTTACATTTGTCGCGTTATATTTTTTCTTAAAAATTTCTAATTTTTCTCCTATAATAAATCCCTTATTTTGAAAAAGTTGTCGAACCCAATCACTATTGGAATAAATCGTATCAAAATCGCCTACTATTGAAATAACATGGTCCACCCATTTGTTTGCGTTAAAAATATCGGGAATAGCAAATATTTCGAATCTATCTGGGTTAATATTTCTTTCTTTTAAAGCAGAATTTATGAAACTTACTCTTTCTTCACTAGTAAAGGGATCTGTTTTAGTTTTAGATAATTGAGAACTTCCTATTCCTATTTTAATATTTTTGTAGCCTTTAAATATTTTATTGAGCACATAAATATGACCGTGATGTAATGGTTGAAACCTTCCAATAAATAACGCAGTATTTCTTTTCGAACCCGTTAATTTAGTTTTATTATTGTTAACCTTAAATTTTGTAACTAAGTCCATTTTAAGTAGTTTTTTCCATATCGTTTTTGCATAATCAATTGTTTTTTCATTCTGTAAGAGTTTTATCAATTCAGACTGAGTATAGAAACGACTTTCTCTGATTTGTAATTCATTTGGATTGGGTTTTAGCTGCACATTATTTTTAACTAGTCCTAAAAATACATACGCAATTTCAGTTGTATTCTTATTTTCCTCTGTATTTAAATCGTAAAATATTAGTTTGTCAATCGCTATCGGAGGTATACCAAACTCCTCTTCAAGCTCTCTCTTTGCTTCCTCTTCAATATCTCTCAGAGTTAAATTTCTTTTATACACAACATGCCCCGAAGCTGAGTCTGTAAAATATTCGGGAAAACTTTTTTTATTTTTAACACGTTTTTGAACAAGATAGAGTATTTTTTTATCAGGAGTAATAGAAACTACAAAAAGGCGTATTATTAAATGACTAATTTTATTTTTGTGAGCCTCTTCCCTTTCCACGGGAAAGATGTATTTTGCGATTTGTCCTGAGTGCAAAAATCTAATATTATTATCCGCGATACATGCCAAGATTTCTTTTTCCATATCCAAAGCCTTTTTTAAATACTAAATAAAATTTCGTCTCCCAATTCAATTCCTAATTCTTTAGCTGCGTTTCCTAGATTTATTGAAACTTCGAGATAACCGGATGAGCCTTTTACGAATAATATTGATTTTGGTGGCACCATTTCAAAATGGGATGTAAATTTCCCACGATATTCTTGATTTTTATATAACATGACAATTTCTTTACCGTGCTCTAAAACTATTGAAGTTTCCAATATTCTATTTTCTTGTAAGGATATGTTTGTTGTTAAATTACCAAAAGTGTCTATATATTGAATAACACAAATTATTTTTTTATTTTTAGGAGAAATTTCGTACTTGAGTGGGCATTTTACAAATTTTGACGGATTAAAAGAGGGACCAAAATTATTCAATGAGACATTTTTAGTAATGTACGCTCCGACTGGTGCCATTATATCTCTTCCGTGAAATATTTTTGAGATTGGTTTAAAAAAATAATCTTGATTTTCAACAGTTACACATTCAACAATATCATCTGGAGAAAATACATTACTAAATATGCCATTATCAGGCCCGACAAAAAATTGATTATTAACGGTTTTAATTGCTACAATCTTTCGGGAACTACCCACTCCCGGATCGACTACAACGATAAAAACAGTATCTTCAGGATAATATTTATGCGTTGTTTTAACAACATGGGAGGTTTCTATAATTGAGAATGGAGCGATATTATGAGATATATCAATAATTTTTACTTTAGGATTAATTTTTAAGATTACTCCTTTCATACTAGCTACATAATGGTGCCCCTTCGCTCCAAAATCTGTAACTAATCCAATAATCTTTTTATCCAATTTTACCATTTTATAGAAACTTTAGTGAAGGAATTGAAAAACGATTAAATCATTTTTTTTTATATTCCTCATCAATTGAGGCAAAAGCCTCAAGAGCTTTTGACTTCAAACGATACTCTTCTTCTTTATTAAAATCAACTAATTTCTTAGAAAGTTCGCTTGCTTTTTTATAAGAAATATACGCTGAGTGAAAATTTTCATTCCTGAGAAAATTTCTTGCTTCTTGAACAAGTTTGTCCCTTGCTTTTGATACATCTGGAACATCTTCCGAAAAAGTGGCTTTCTCCTTTAAAGATTCAGCGATGTCAATAACATATAATTCTTCAGCAATTTCAGCAGCTTTTTTGAAGAATTTCGTGGCTTTTTCGTAATCTAAAGCCTTCAAGGCATTATTAGCCGTATTATAATACTCCGAGATTTTTTCGTGTTCTCCGTCTTCAATTTTTTTTAATAATTCTTGAGCAATTTTTCTTTCTTGTTTCCCACCGCTCAACATAAATTTAGTTATGGTAATAACATTATCTTTTAAAGCATCTGGTTTTAGGGTGTCGATTAGTGGTTCAAGGTGTTCTAAATAAATATCTTTTAAGAGCGGTTCAAATTCTTCTGAATTCATTTTTAAAAAAGTTAAACCTAAAACTTCAATTGCTTCAGCCCCTTCCTTAAGAGCAGATCTAAATTTCTCAGGTTTATCGTTTTCATTCAACAATAATCCAATAATAATCCCAGAAGCCTTTCGAGCTAATTTTCCTTTAAAATTATAAACATAAGAAAAAATTTGATTTTCTTTTAATTTCAACAAGTTGTACTCGTCTTTAGAATGATCTAAATTAAGCCGTAGAAATAAATCGTTTGTTATCTCAAAATCATATTTTCCTTCTTTAAAATAATAACCTAAAATTTTATAATCGGCATCCAAAGGTAATAATATTACAAAACTTCCTGATGGCATTTAATTTAAACTCCTTCTTTTCTTTGTTGATATAAATAAAGTTTTATCATAAAAAAAGCTAGATGCTTTGCTGTTCTTTAAAGCTAATAATCCGATTAGTTTCTTCTCTTATAGATTGAATAACATTTAATAATTGAGCGTAATAGAGATTATTAGAAACTGCTTTAGCAGCTTGTCTTATTATTTCAATAGCTTTCTTTTCTTCTTCAGTGATGGATTCAATTGATTTTTTTTCATATAGTTCTTTTATCCTAGCGTTAAAATCATCTGAAATCTCTTGCATGTTTTCACTAGATTTCATGCGAAATTGTTTAAGTACTTCCACTATAAGTCTGATATTCTCGTTAACAGAAATTGTTTCTTCAGAAAATTTTTGTGACATATTCTGAATTGAGGTGCTCATTTGAGTGATCTGAGCGATTGTACCATCTAGTGAAGTTGTAATCTGATTTATTTTAGCTATCATGTCATCCAATAATCTTTCTGCCATTTTTTTATCAACTCATTACGATTATACTACAATTTTTATACTATACATTATTTTGAGATATTTTTTTCATGGATTTTACCGAGCTAATTGCTTCAGAAAGAAGTAAATTAACTGTATCTTGGTTAAGCACTTCAGCAGACAATTTTCCGAATTCTTCTAGGTTTTTCACGAGCGTTTCAAGAGCATCTAATCCTAGTCCTTCCTGTATTTTCATCAATTCAATTTTTGTACTCTCTCCAATATCTTTCAAAACTTCAATATGTTTGCCCTTCGTTACTTCAATTTCCTCTGAAAATTCTTTTAATTTTTCATTTAGATTAGATATTTTTTGCTCAATATTTTGATTTAGCCCGTCTAAAGAAGTTTTCAATCCTTGAATTGCTTGACCAAGTTGGGCAATTCTTTTGTAGATTGAGTTTAAGAGGTCTGTTAGCATTTCTGCGATGATTTATTCACCCATTTGTTTATTTTTTAATATTATGTATAATATTATTTTTTGATTTTAATTATTATAAATATAACAGAGTACACCAATAAAAAAATTTTTATTATTTTGTGCTTTTTGACTTTATAATATATATATAAAATAAAAAAATTATTTCAAAAAACAGAGTATAAATTAAGCACAGGGCCATTAGCTCAGTTTTAAACGAGGATTTATCTTGTTTACTGAAATGGTTAACAAGGCTTAATTGAAGCTTGGTCAACAAGCGCAGGTCTTATAATTGACCCATGGACAGACAAAATAATTTCAAATGTCCATATCAGTAAAAGCCTGAGATCCGGGGTTCAAGTCCCCGATGGCCCACTCTTCTCCTTTTTTCTATATTTCAAGAGCAAATTATTTAATAAAACCACTTATCTTTAAGCCTTTAATAAGCCAAGAAATTACAAGTTCTAAGCCTAGCATATTTTCTTTAGTGTGAATTGTCGAATTAGGAGTAAAAGTTTCGTGATATTTAGAAGTTATATATCCTATGTCAGGATTTTCGTTGTACCATTCAATAATTGCATTTTTTGTTTTAAAGTGTAGATCTTCCATTTGATTTAATACAAAATCGAAATCTTCATCTCTCCATACTCCGAAATGACTTAGAGAGAGAGAACATAAATTGTCTTTAAGATTTCTTAGTTTTTGAAAAGTTTTTAGGAGTTCAGATTCGTTAAAGTCAAAAGACATGAAAGTAGGGCTAAAAGTTTCATGTTCATATGTATTTATTATCGCATCACCAGTAAATATATTTTTGTTTTTACGATCTAATATTGCTATAGAATCCTGAGTATGACCAAAGAAGTTAATTATCTCAAGCTTTAAACTGTTAACATCAATTACATCTCCTTCTTTCAATGGAGTAACATTATCTATAGGGTTCACATTGTATCCAAAGTCTTTATATAATTTATCTGGATTTTTCAGGTTATCTATTGCTCTTTCAGAAGCTAATACTTCAATTTTAGTTTCTTGCATCAATTTTTTTAATTTTCCTACTCCTTGAACATGATCAAAATGAGAATGAGTCAAAATTATTTTATGAATGGGTAATAATCCGAATTCTTTAATTTTTTTTACAAATCTCCTAGCCATTAAATCTGAAGGAGTATCAATCATTACTCGCATATTTTCATTTTCAATTATATAAATTGCGAGATTTTCTTTCATGTTATACAGCTCGGCATCAATTAAATAAGTGTTTTCATTAAATTTTCCATCAGAATTGATAAAGACCATTTAAGATTCCTCCAATCTACTAAAAACTTATGATTGTATAAATTATATTTTAGTAAAAAGATAATTTAAATGTTATATTTTTTGAAAAAGAACAAGACTTACATAAACTAAACAAGTTTTACTAATTATAGAGCTATAGATTATTGATCTAAATTAATAGATATTAAGTTCAGAACCCACTTTTTAATTTGCATTATATTTTTAAGTAAACCCGCGACAAAATTATCTGGAAAAGGTTTTTCCTGGTCGAAAGTTTGAACTGTGCTCATCCACTTATTTAAAGCTAATTGAACCAAACTGGCTCCTTCTGCTTCCATGAACATAGGTACGACTGCAGCGCTTTCCCGGGCGTCTCCAATGGCAAAATAGACTTTTCGGTTAATATCTTTTAACATAACGAAGTTTACGCATTCATCTAGCTTCCTTTCAACTAGAATAGTTTTAAGGATGTCAGTTTTCATAGAACTATCTTTCTTTACAAATTTTTCTTTTCTGTTCTTTAGTTTAGGCTGAACATTGATGATTAACTTATCCCCACTACTTCCTTCAGGGAAGTATTTTGTAATTCTCAAAGAATTCTCAAGAGTTTCGATCTTTATAAATTTCTTAGTGTTTGAATACAGTATAGCCTGAGAGCCGCCTTTACTTTCGGAGGTAGAGTGTTTTATAAAAATATTTCGCATTGCAACGGAATTATTCGTATGATACGCTAATTCAAATAATTCTCGTGAAGATAATGGTTTGCTATTTTCTTCGAATTGTTTAAA
Source organism: Promethearchaeota archaeon (assembly GCA_030612905.1). Taxonomy (GTDB): domain Archaea; phylum Asgardarchaeota; class Lokiarchaeia; order Sigyniarchaeales; family SOKP01; genus SOKP01. Next base: position 220 of record JAUWNA010000031.1, on the reverse strand, counting down.
AGGCCATTGAGTTGATATTACATTGTTGAATTGATCTAAGAGGATATTTTCCATATTTCATAACCCTAAATATTTAGTATAATATTGTTCTAATAGTTTTTATTATTTAGTATTGAATATTTATTATGTCATAGTAATTTGTTATTAAAAGGGGTATTATATCTTTCCTAACTTAAATTGAAACAATATTAGAAAATTATTATTTTTGAGTTATTTGATC
>JAUWNA010000164.1 GCA_030612905.1 Promethearchaeota archaeon | reverse complement strand
TAGGATTAGCAAATATCGTAACTATGGTAAATAATGCAGGACTACAACCAGCAATTATTAAAGGCGGTATTGCCAAGTCCACTAATCAATTCTATAACAAACAATTAGCAAGATATAAAAGCGTTAAAGATAAGCGAGGGAGCGCGTTTGAAACGAGAAGAATTCAAAAACTCACTAAAAAGCGAAATAACAAAATTAACGACCAATTTCACAAAATTTCAAGAAGAATTATTAATTATTGCGTCGATAATAATCTTGGAACGATAATTGTCGGGTATAATCGCTCTTGGAAACAAAAAATAAACATGGGGCGGAGAAATAACCAAAAGTTCGTTCAGCTTCCCTATTTCAAATTGATTTCTCAAATTCGATACAAATCCAAATTAGTAGGAATCGATGTTATCTTAGAAAAGGAATCTTATACTTCTAAATGCAGTTTTTTAGACAACGAATCGATTCAAAAACACAGAACCTATGCAGGAAAGCGAATTAACAGAGGGTTATTTCGAAGTAAGAAAGGAATTATCTTAAACGCCGATGTCAACGCGGGGTATAATATAATTAAAAAAGTAATCCCAAATGCCGTATTGGTTGATGGGATAGATGGCATAGTGTTATACCCGTATTCTATTGCCATTTCATGAATATAGAATTCAATAGAATAAAATTTTTATTTCATGTAGGGAAATTAAAAATAACTTGATTAAGCTTAAAAATAAATTAAATTTATTAAAATTGAATTAAAATTAGGATTGGATTTTGTCTAATCTTTTAAAATTTCAATCATATAGAGTCAAAATATTATGGTTAAAGTTTATCTAAATTTATTGAACATATTTGTATTGAAGGTTAAAAAAAATACTATTCAATACGAAGGAAACACTGTTGGTGATATTATAACTCAATTTCTTAAGGAGCATAAAAACCTATTAGATGATAGCATCCTATCCAAAAATAAGAAGAAATTGAATCCAATAATGGTCATTTTACTCAACGGTAGAAACATCACTTATATGAAAAATTATAGAACAAAACTCAAAGAAGGAGACAAACTGTACATATCATTCCCAATTTCGGGAGGATAATTCTTTTTTTTTTAATCAAAATTTTTACTAGAAAAAAGTAAGTATTTATTAGTTTCTTCTGCTATAAATATTTTGTAGATTTACTTCCAAAATTATCAATAAAATGCCCAATGAACGATTATTATGAAAAAAATAAGTTTTTTAGGACTTGATAATGCAGGTAAGACTAGTATTATCACTGTAATTACCAAAAGATTCGGTTTCGAAGAAGAGATCTCGAAACTGATGCCTACAAGAAAAATCGCGCGCGATTCTTTCAAATTCTTGGGCGTTGAATTCATAAGAATGGATTTTGGGGGGCAATTACAATACAGAGAAGAATATTTGAAGAATCCAACTAAATACATTAGCGGAACCGACTTGTTATTTTATGTCATCGATGCGCAAGATTACGATAGGTATGTTGAGACAATAGATTACCTTGACAGAGTTTTGCTTTTCCTAAAAGAAGAACAGGACTACCCACCTATGTGTATTCTATTTCATAAATTCGATCCGCAGCTTACTAAAGAAAAGGTAATAAATCAGAGAATTTTAACTATTAAACAAGCATTAACACGATATTCAAATGATTTTGATATATTCTTTTTTGAAACTTCAATCTACGATATTAAATCAATAATGGATGCATTTTCAAGCGGGTTATCGTTATTATTTGAAAAAATGGAAATGGTATCTAAATTGTTTGCTGAGATGAGTAAAAATTACAATTCGATTATGATCGCATTATTTGACGCTAAAGGACTAACAATTGGGGAGTATTATCGGCCACATTTACATTTAATGGAAAAAATGCGGATTTACAATAAATATTTAGATGCTCAAAAAAAAATAATAGCAGAAAATAGGACATTATTAGAATTCTCAGATAAATTCGAAAATGGCGATAAATATTCTGGATTGGTAGAAGTATTAACATTTGGGAACTTGGAATTTTATTTATTATTCATTATTGAAGAAGACGAACAGAATTTGGAAAATACAGTAGAAATTTTAAATAAAATAGAATCCGCGAAACCACAAATGGAGAATATAATCCTCCAATTAATACAGTAAAAGAGAATGGTCTATTTAATTTTAAAAGTCTTAATAAAAACATCCATCTCTTTCTGAGTTGGAATTAACTGATTAGTAATTTTGTAAATTGCCGTATAAGTAGCAAATTCTACGCATTTACTTAAGATATCTTTTAATTTTTCTTGATTCTCATCTTTGTTTAATTGATTGAGTATTTCTTTATCTTTAACTAATTCAAATAATTTCGTCAAAAAACCTGCTGCAAAACAATCTCCTGCCCCCGTTCGATCGATAATGTCTTCAACCTCTATTCCGGGAAAAAAGATTTTAAAATTATCAGTTCTTGTAAAAGAACCTCCTTTTCCAGCCGTATAAATTCGAATTTTTGCGTATTTTTTAAATTTTTCATCAACCTGATCGATTGAAAACGTCCCATTTAAAATGGAGTAGGCATCCTTTAAGTTTAAAAAAAATAAATCAAACTTTTGCTTGATTAATCCATCAAGTTGTTCGATTGATTGAACTTTTTGGGTCTCTATATTAAAAGCGGTTATCAAGCCCAATTTAGAACCATTTTCAAACAATTTTATAAACTTTTTCGCTATAGGTGTTGAATATATTATTTTTGCATTTAAAAAAGCGTCATCTTCTATTTCTATTCCTTCGAAGTTCATTCTATTTTTTAAATTAGGAGCTAAATGGATTTTGGTTGTAAAGTCTGATTTTATAATAGTGCTAACTGGTGTAATTTCATCTATTTGAAAAATATCATCGGTGTTTACACCTAGTTCATTTAGTTCTGAAATCATCCATTCACTTCCTCTTCCAATTACACTAATTAATTTAGTAAGAACCCCAAGTTTCGCGATAAATTCAGCTGAGTTGTTTCCATTCCCCCCTCTCTTAAAGTAACAATGCCCCACTATTTTTTTGGGTGTTTCCGAGAACCCTTTTTTAACAATTTTTTCAAATAATTTTCTATTAAGATCATCTGGGTTGAATTTGATAAAATTAATTATATTCGTTACTATTTTTTGAACTAATTGCCAATAGAAATCGCTTTCGTAGTATAAATCTTGATGTAATTCCCCTATAACAACAATACCCTTATTCAATTTGTTTTTCACCCTAAAAAAAGAAATAATAAACGCAGATGGAGGGACTTGAACCCCCGAACGCTCACGCGCACCGGCTTTTATGGTAATATTGTGTTACATTACTTTCGAAGCCGGCGTCTTACCACTAGGCTACATCTGCTTTAAATTAAATACTTTATTAAGATTAGTCCTAAAAAATATAAATTATTTTCTAATAAAATTAGTTTTGATTAAATAAAAGTAAGTAAAGTAAATTAAAAGAATTAATAGCTGAAATAATATAAATCAGAAATTAAGATTTAGGAACATAAATCTTTAATTTTAATGTAGGATCTAATAATTTTATTAAACCTTCTTCTTCGTATTGCTTTAATAACAGATTTACAGTCGATATTCTTAAATCATATTTTAGAGCTAAATCAGACGCTAAAATTGATTTCCGTTTCGAAAGCGATTCTCTAATTTCCTTTTCTATTGAATTAGGTATAAAAGCGTCTCTTTCTACTATAGTGATTTGTTTTGATCTTCCGTATTTTCTACGCAAATTTAAAGTTGCTTTTCTAACTACTAACTTTTCTTCCTTTTCAGACAACAGTATCACCTTAAAAAATTGAAATGTCAAAAATTAAAACTAATTAAAATGTTAAATATTTAAAATCTAATAAAATTTTTGATTTATAAACTAATTTAAGAAATCTTATTCTTTACTAATAAAAAAACAAATATTATGGCATTTTAGTTTTGAGCGACGATTATTATTTCAGTATCAAACGAAAAAGACCAGAGGAATTATATGAGAGCGTATTAGACTATTTTAAGAATGATACTCTTTCTAGTTATGCCAAGTCTAAATCCATAATGCGTATACAAAGAAAAATTACATTGAGAGCATTAGAAATAATGGAACTTAAAGAGAATCATTGTTTAATACTTGATGCTGGTTGTGGTCCTGGATTTGTGGCGATTTACCTGAATGAATTAGGACACAAGACAATAGCACTTGACATCATTTCAGATTTTCTCAATTTTTACGATATTAAAGATTTAAATCCCATTCTTGCTGATATGTGTTATCCTCCATTTCAACCAAACATTTTCAACGCAATAATTTCCATTTCTGCTTTGCAATGGATCTATAAAGATTCAGATTTAGAAAAAAAGCGCTTAGAATTAATTGGCCTTTTTAAATCGTTTTATAGTATTCTTAAGCCTAACGGGAAAGCAGTTTTTCAATTTTATCCAAAAAATAAAGCAATATTGGACGACATTGGAAATATTATTGCTGAGAATACAAAATTTAAGGGAAATTTCATAATTGATAATCCAAATAATCCAAAAAAAAGAAAAATCTTCTTAATCCTAAAAAAGGAGTAGCCATAAATTATAGCTAAAATTCTTTTGTATTTTTGATTTTTTTCTTTATTTTTAATTAAATATAAGATTTTAAAAACATAATATTATATTTAGGTTCTTTTATAAATTTGTTAAAAAATTTAAAAAAAATAGATGAAAAAGTAAAATGATACTAAAAAAACAAAGAAAAATAAAGGGATTAGCTTTAATTTTAATGATGACAGTAATTCCCTTAATACTTACGGCTTTACCAACTATTTTCGATAATATTGAGCAAAAAGATTACAATGAAAGTCAATTTGATTCTATATCAAATCCGCAACTTAGTTTACCCGCATCTAATTACGAATGGTGGAATAAATCCTGGTCTTTTCGAATTCCTATAGGGATTATGGCGGTCGGTTCACAACAAAACGCTCCTGTAGAACTATTAGTTAATTTTACAAAATATTTTAATGATATCAACATTCAGAATCCTCTCTTAAATACATCATCAATTCGGGTAATTGAATACACATCGATTTCTATTTATTACGAAGTATATTGCCAATTTGATCCATATAAGCGAAGTTATAACAATCAATCAAATGCTATTGGTGATATGATTTGGATTTTAAATGGGAGTACAAACCATGGACTGACTCGAGATTTCTATATATATTTCAACAACGGATCTAGTTCTGAAATTCCAGAACCAAATTATGATAAAATAAGACTATGGCACGAAGGATTTGAAGA
>JAUWNA010000322.1 GCA_030612905.1 Promethearchaeota archaeon | reverse complement strand
TTTCCAAAGGAAGTAGAAGATTTATTAGGTTCCCACCCTGATGTAATGGAAGTAGCTGTTTCTGGGTTGCCTGATCTTGAAACGGGAGAACTAGTAAAAGCATGGGTCCAACTAGAAGACGAATCAGTGGGTAAAGTTACTTCTGAAGAGCTGATTGCTTGGAGTAAAGAAAATATTACGCACTATAAGTGTCCTAAACAAATTGAAATTATAGACGAAATTCCCAAATCTATGGTTGGAAAAGTACAGAGAAGGGTTTTGCAAATCAACGATCCAATCTGGAAAGAGAAGTACGGAGAAACTCAATAAGCCTTATTTAATTTTTTTTATTACTTATATTTTTTAATCCTATATGTATAAGTTATTCTTTAAGAGTGTAAATTGTGTCACAATGTATATCTCCTGCCGCAACAGTTTTAAGAACCTTAAGTTCGATCTTATCGCTAACCGCTTCGCGGAAATACTCGTGGTCGATTGCCATAACGGCTTCGCATAACGCCCTAGATGTATTTTCAAGACCAAAAGGGCACCTAGTACCTTGAATTTGAAATTTTTCGTCTGAGACAGAAATTATCTTAACAAAATTAGGATTAAAGCTCTTTGAAAAAGCATGTGCTACAGTTGTTAATTTATTATCTGGTAACTTTTTCATTACTTTTAAGCCTAAAGCACGACCTTGTCTTCCACAAACACTTTCTATAATCGGTAATGCTTCCTTTCCGAATTTTTTATAAAACTCCTTCATCAATATCCCTTGAGCTTCTATGGGATTATTTGGCAACTTTTCCGAATTTTTTTGAACCATTATTTTATCAACCTTAGTTAATATACTTAAAGATTATATTTAAAAATTTTTTAAAATAAGAAGATAAAAAAAATCGGATTTATCTGTAAATGTATCTATTTCTTTTCCGTTTTTCTATACCTATTGCTATGCCAATAACAACAAGTGGAGCCCCTATTAAAATTAAAAACCCCATGAAATCTAAAGGCGAGATTTGAAGAATAGTTATTTTGATAGTACAAGCACAGAAGTTATTAAACGGATCGTAAGCTCGTATTTCCAACCAATATTCTCCTACTGTTAAGTATAAAGATTTAGTAATTACGCCATTTTCGTCTATACTGAATTGGTCTGTATTATTGAGCCACCAATGCTCAATTCCAAAAAAATCCTTAGCTTTCAATTCATAATGGAAAGCGTAACTATATGTTATAGCCTGATCCTGAGGAACTTCAACCCAAGTTGGAGGAACAGTTTCTTCAATCTTAATGTTGATGTCATCTACCAGCCACCCTCTATAATCGTTAACGGATGTATTATAGACATCAAAACAAAATCTTATCCGAATACTCTCGTTTCCAACGTAAGAAGAAATATTTATGTTTACATGTTCCCAAGGTGAAATGTTAGAATTATTAGAATAAACGAGGTCCCAATTACTTCCATCAGTAGTAATATAGACGTATGAAAAGTCGTTTGAAAACTTAGTTTCTCTCCAATGATCAAACTCTATATATGCTTTTTCAGCGCCAGTTAAATCGATTGTATCAGATATCAAATTGCCCATTTGTTGAGCTCCCGAATAGCAATCTCCTGTTGATTCTTTACCAAACCATATAGCGTGTGAAGAAGAATGATAAGGATCGGACCATGCACTGTTATCATCAGTGACATGCCATAAACTTGTGTTGCAATACCAATTTATAAGCCCGTTTTCAAAATCGTCTTTGAAAGGGGTTGTTGGGTGATTAATTGTAATTATCTCTGTAAAAATGTTGTTGCTCCAGCTAAATTCGTCCATAACTGGTGATGCATAAGCAGTAATGTTATAAATTCCATATTCTGTTGGTGTCCAACTATAATCAACAGTTACTTTCTCGCCAATAGAAAGATCTAAAATATTTCTTGAAGCAACTGGAATATCATTGAGACATATTACTAAATCAACATCAGATTCCAAATTAACGCCGTTATTTATTACTGATGCGTTGATAGAATATGCTGTATTAATTAATCTCTGGTTAGGTATTTCTAAATCGACTTTTAAATCGTGAGGAAATTCAATTATAGATAGTTCTGGATCGCCAAAAAGGTTAAAAATCTCGAATTGGTATTGGGTTTGCCACGGCGTTAAATAAGTTTTCCCCCAACTATAATGGTAACCATCAGCTCTAGTTAGACCGTATTTATCGAACATAAAATGCTTTCCATAGTTTAGAATTGCCCCCAATTTTGTAGAATGTTGTACTGGATTTCTATACCCTGGATAATAATCTGGCCAGATTGCTGAAAAAAACCCTTTATTTAATTCGTCGTTAGGGCCGCTATAACTTACTCTGCTTGCGCCTAAATAGCCAACGACTCCTTTATCTTGTGCTTTAAGAATTGCCTCTCCAAAACAGTCTACAGTATCGTGGTCGTAATATCCACTTAGACAATTGACAGAAAACATAGCCGGTAGCATATCGCTATTATTAAGAGACGGTATATCGCTTATAGTAAATGATGGATGGCTCCAGCCATCAATTCCACCGTGGTTCCTATGATTAGCTATAAAAGTACCCTCGTTAATTAAATCTATAACGTCTTGTGTAGTTCCTGTATATGAACCCCCTGTATAGACCGTATCACACGCGTAGCTCTCGTTCACAAGGAATTGCCGAATTGACTCGGAAGTATCTATATAATACCTTCCAAATTGTTCGTACGCTGCCAATAAAATCTTTTGGCGCCAAGGATCGCTTTGATTGAAATTATTTTCGTAATCTAAAGTTTTATTGACAATTATATCCAAGTCGTTTGCTGTTTTTGCAGGGAATCGTCCTACATAAATATCGGGGTAGTAATCATCACCTACTACAGTTGCGTAATATAAATCCGTTGCTGGACCACCATTCATGTAGTGAGCGGGTAAAAACTCAACATCGCCTACTAATAATACATAGGTCGGAGCAGGATTCCAAGTATCGTACGCATTTTGGATGTATTCGCTTATGTTTTCTGCGCTCGGACTAATAGCAATATCTGTTAAATTCACTACTTTTGTAAGTAGACCCTTGTTTTCTTTGCTTTGAGCTAATGGTATTATATTTTCGTAAAATTCATCTGGAGTTATAATAAGATAATCAGTTCCATTTATTTCAGGATCCGCTTTATTTGGTGTCTCGAAGAGGTTTTTAATACTTATTGGTTCTTCGTAAGGCTGTAAAGAATAATTGTGATTTCCAAACGCAATGATTAAAGGAAATGTTGTAACTATTACAATATAAATAATTAAAACGAATGACCCTGAAGACTTACATTTTTTCAATTGAGAACTATTTAGTAATACCATCTTTGATCCTTTTTTTTTATGTTTGACTTCATTGTTATTTCTAATATTAAATCATAAGATGTTTTTCGCTTATAAATTCTTTTCAAATTAGTCTCAATTGAATTTCTTTTTAGTCCATTTTAATCCTTTAAAAGTTTAATTATCCTACTACTTCTAACATATATTTTTGTTAAAATCGCCCTACTTTGATAAATTTAAATAATGATTTTCATTTGAATAGATAATTTAATTAAAGAAATAATACTTATTAAAAAATTTCAGTTGAATCATATGGCAATGA
>JAUWNA010000253.1 GCA_030612905.1 Promethearchaeota archaeon | reverse complement strand
TAGTAGGCGTCCCCGTAAACGACGCTTTAATCCATGAAAAAGTAATTATGGTTGAATATTTTAGAAAAAAAATTAAATCGATGGGTTATTCACTTAAGATTTTTAATTCCGATAGTTATTCTAAGGATTATAAGGCAGAAATTGTGTTTTTAATAGCGGATTATAAAGAATTAGATCAAACTTTAACGTTTTCTAATGGATGGATTAAATATCTATGTGAAAAAGTTAATGTTTTGATTGGGGATGGTATAGCGAGACGTCTAAACGACGAGGAATTTGTTAATCTAATGAAAAAAGACTTTCGCAGAATAAATACAATAATTGTAAATCCAATTTTCAAAATTACTGATGATAAATCTCTCACATACTTAGCAAGTTTTTTCCATAAAAGACTCCTTGAAAAGTTTAATTTGAAATATCTACTTTTCACAAAAGTTAAAAATGAGAAGGAATTAAACCAAAAAATAAATTATTTAATAAAATATTACAATAAATCTTTTATCATTAAACCTATGGGAGGGTCTGGCGGAGCTGGAGTAATCCCAATCTTAAAGAATGAAAAAACTCAAAGAATTAAACACATTATAAAGGAAAGTAAAAGAGAGTTCTTTGCAAAATTTATGAAAAATCGTAATCCATATCCCTATACAATTCAAGAGATGGCTAACTTTAATACTATCATATGGAAGGGTGGAAAACATACCTATGATATAAGACTCTATTTAGCCCAAAAAGAAGGTCTAATAATCCCAGTTGGTGGTCTAGCAAGAATTGCTAGAGGTGAATATAAAGGTTCTTTAAAGAAAGAAGAATTTGTAGTAAATTTATCTGGTTTCGATGGTCAAATTGAAGTTGAGCGAGGTATTGGATTCTCACAGAAGAATAGTAAACTATTAGATTTATCTATAGATGATTTTGTTAATATGTCTTGCATTGGATGTACCTTAATCGCTAAGGTATGTAAAGATTACCAACAGTTAATTAATTTTTCAGACTGGGACAAATTTATTGGTTAGAACAAGCATTTGTCTTAAAATATCCTAAATATAATGAAATTTTTCTAAAGATATGGGCCTTTTCTTAAAACCTATTGACTTTTCAAAGATGTTACTAGACACAGCTAATAACACTTATTATTTTATGCTATTAAAAGCTCTTTCTCATTGAGATTTTTCTCACTTAAACAATCCTTATGATAATAAAAAGTTTTGTTACCGTAAAATTTTCCATTTATTAAATTTCCTAAAGTTATTTTGAAGTGTGAATTTAACTTTTGAAGTTTAATTTCTTCTCTACAAATAGGACAAATCATTAAAATTGAATTTATATACTTTAAATTAAATTAAAAATGAATTATTTAAAGTTAACAATTTTTTAATTCTAACTTAAGATTGAGCTAAGAGTTAAAAAATTTTAAAGAAGCTGCAACTAAAACTAGTTCGTTTTTCTTTTGAGTGTGGCCACCCCTATTTAAAACTAATGTGTTTTCTTCTGAAAGATCTAACAGTTCAACATTTTCCTTGAAATTCTTAAATTTTATAATTTTATCATTTCTAGCATGAATAAGAAATATTCTCTTAGAATAATTACGCCATATATTTTCTGATAATAAGCGTTTAGATTTCTCGATTACGATGTATGGAGATAATTCTTCATTTTCTTCTTTATTTGGGAACAATTTTACTCCTCTTAAAAGATAGCTAAGCATTACTATAGGATTATATTTAGGTAAGTTTTGTTTGTAATAAGATATTGAAGAAATGGCAATTATTTTTTCAATATAAAGATTTGAGAACCCTCCACATAGAACAGTTATAGCTCCGATGCTGAATCCGATGGAAAAAAGCTTTTTATTCTTAAGCTGGTCATGATCCTTAACCCATTCAATTATTTTTCTGTAATCATCTATTCTCTTTAAAAATTGACCCCGTCTTCCTACCTTTTTCGACTCTCCAATGCCACGTGCATCATACGCTAAGATTGTATATCCTTGGTAAGCTAACGGTAAATAATAGTATTGTAGAGTTTCTTTTGTGTCTGAAAAACCATGACAAACAACAACAACAGTATTTTTGGATTTAACAATTTCTTGATTGTTTGAACATATTAAACAAGCTACAATACACCTACTTTTTCCTTTTTTGCTTTTGCCAACTTCGATTTTAATTTTAGAAGTTATCAAACTCCCAAAATTAATAGGAGGCCATCTATCGAAGTACAAATCTCTAAAGCTCCAATATATTTCAAATGGCGTGTAAATGAGTAAAAAAGTTGTTGTTGACAATATCAAACACGGTTCAAAAGGATTTCCCCACGAGGCATTTACATTCCAGATGTATGCACTAAAAATAATTCCAATAATGATTATAAATATGCGTTTTTGATTCTTTGAGAGCATTAGTTATCCCTAATGTTAGTTTATGAGGCTGAATACGATAAGATTTGAATAAAAAAATAAATGGAAATTAGTATTTTATGGCTTATTAGGCTTTGGACAGCCGTGATCATGAGCTATTTTACATCCTGGTATGCTCTTTAAACCAGGACATGGATCGCATTTCACTTTTCTTAACATTTTTATGACTTCGTCAATTTCCAATCCGAGTTCCTCTTCTTCTGTTTCGTCCGCTAACATATCATCACTAATCTCACTTAGATTGTAATCAATATCTTCTTCTAAATTATCTTCCTCATCGTATAAATCAATAATCTCATCTCCATCCTCATCCATTTTTCCTTCGGGAACATCCTCAATTTCAGTTTCTTCTGTTTCTGCTGGTACTTTCTTTTTTTTAGCCATTGATTTCACAATTAATATTAGTTATTTTAATATAAATTAAAATTAATTCAATAAAATTTAGATTTTATTATTTTATTTCCGAAAAGTGAATATTTATCTCAATTCGTGCTTGGTGCTAAAAGCTAAAATGATGAGACGTGAATGTTTTAATACTTTAATTATATAGGGTCAAATAGATAATAAATTTTATTGAAGTGAAATGTTAATGCAGAGAATAAAAGAATTTAAATAAAACACTTAATCTACTTAAAATAATGTCAAATTATATTCTCAAAGATAAAATGGGCAATTGGGGGCCGTTTGAAGAAAAAGAATCTCAATGGATAATATTTTCCGTAGGGAATCCTTATGAAGGTCATGGGTTAGCTTTACCTAAAGCCATTGATGATTTTCATGCGAAAAAATCGGCTTATGATTTGGAATTAAACACTGGGCAAAGATATGTTGCCCACATCCCGTATACTACAGATCGGTGTGGTCCTGTAGCGAAAGATTGGGCACCTTATTACATACCTTGGGAAGCTTTTTACCGAAAATCTGTTGATTTCATGAAATACTATATTGAGATGATACGAAATCGGGAGGAAGAAGTATCAAAGGTTATGTTAATAACTGGACATGGTGGAAATGGTGATATTATAGAACGTAAATGTCAAAAGAAAATACAAAATGAATTAGATGTTAACAAATTCGTATCAATTACAGCTTTAGTTTCTAGAAAAAGCGCTGTTCAAGTCTTAGAAGAAGTAAAGAAATTATCCGAAGAAACTATTGATAAAAATAAAATTTATCATGGGTATGACAACGCAGACAATTTAGCAGATTTTTATAAAAAAATCTTATTATCAGCGGGGCACGCGTCCCATACAGAATATAGTTTAGCTGCAGCCCTAGGTTGTTGCGATATGAGTAAAGTAAAAGTTATGAACGATTTATTAGAGAATAATTTTGAAGAAGCTTTAAAAAAATGGCCTCCAATAGGGGGGTTAGGAGGATACTTATTAGCGGGAGGTAAATATACCGAAGCATTAGGTACAGAAGACAACGATAAATATGGGCTTTGGAATTGTCTAAATGGCCTGAGAACTTTAAACAATGGTAAGCTTATTGTCGAACCTGATTTAGGACACCTGATACATCGAATAAGTTTGGAAACAAAAACTCAAATCATTAATAAATTTCTATAAAATTTATTTTTCAGAATTAAAAAAAAAAATTAGTTAAATATTCGAATTATTGTTGATTTCTATCTGGCTTTTGTTGTTTTTCCAATTCCATCAGTTTATCATGTTTTTCCTCGTGTAAAACAAGAATTTCTTTTTGAACTTTTGCCAAATACTCTCCCTTTAATGGATAAAGCTGCAATATTAAAACCTCAATAAACAATGCAATGGCTGGAATTAACCCCATAAAAGCTCTAATTGCGAAATC
>JAUWNA010000170.1 GCA_030612905.1 Promethearchaeota archaeon | reverse complement strand
TCTTCGAAGCATTGCCTAACGCTCTGACCCTCTAAGGCTACGGTGGGGTAAATTACCAGCGTTCCGTCTTCGTATTGTTCGAACTGGGGTAAGCCTAGCCCTTTTTTAAAAGCTTCTACTGATATTGCCTCGTCCAAGTCTCTCTTGTTGAGCTGTATTACGTAGGGTATCTGCTGGTCTTGCGTGAAGCTCGTCCACTCTCGGACCCTGCGGTTGTTTTGCTCCATCTTTTCGGGGTCGGAATCTGCGACGAACACGACTCCATCGGCACCATCGCGCACGTACTCGCGGGTTGATAGAAAGCGTTCTTGACCAGTAGCAGTCACGATCTGGGTAATTATGTTGTATTTTACTTTCGCGAGGTTTAAGTAAAAAGACAAGCGAATGGAGTCTTGCCACAAAGTTCTGCCGGCTGTCGTTTCTATGGAATAACCCGTGTTTAACTTAACTCCGTCGAACTTTTCTCGCAGCCTAAAATAATTGGTTGTCTTACCTGACTCCCCAGGACCCCAGTACACGATTTTGAACTGAAGCACCTCCTTTAACGCGTTAAAACCTGATTCACTATTGATTTCTGCTTTCTTTTTCTCATCTTTCTCGGAATCTACAATCATTTTTCACGCTACACCTTTATTTATTATTATGCAGATTGAAACACTTTCTTTTTTAATTCTCTAAGGTAATCTTTTAATTCTCGTTCGGTCATTTCAAGTTTGGTCATAATAGTTTGATTTTTAGTAATAGCCTCTTTAATTTTTTGCGAGAATTTTCTCATTTGCAATATAAGAACGCCAATATTTACCATGTTATCAACTAATAGAACGATAAGAATCTCTCGTTTTCCTTTTTTATGAAGCATTACATCTCCAATTGATTTTACATAAAGTTGCAAATCTTTATAGATCAATGTAGCTCTTATTAACGAATCTGTTTCAAAAAAATCTTGCGCTTGGCGAGCAACACCGAATAAGGCAGCGCCGATTGAGCTTAAATCCCAATAATTCAACTTACGATCGAATCTAGAGTCGATTGCAATGATTTTTGCATCTTGATCAATTGCAATAAGCCCATAAATGTATCCTCTTCTAGTTAGCATTCCGTAACTATAACGAATTTCGTCCAAAACTATTGTTATTTCGTTTTCGTACAAAGCTTTAGGTACAAATAAAGTCATTTTCTTTTCTAACACCTAATTATTTATTGATAGAAAAGAAATAGTCTTGGACAATATAAAGGAAAAAATCTAAAAAAAAATTCTTGGGTTTAAAAACATAATTCTCGATTATTTGGTAACCCTAACGATTATTATTATGATCGAATCGAACAAAAAAGAATCAGAATCGTTTGAACACATCAAAATAAAGGATTATTTTTACGATAACCTCCCACTTAATAACAACATAAAAATTATTAAACTAGAATATTCAATTGGCAATCGAATTGCCGATGTATATTGCAAGCTAGAGAATGGAAAAGAAGTGGTAATAGAAATTCAGCATTCAATGATTCTTTCCAAAGATTTAGTCCAGCGCACTAAAGAGTACAACGGTCATAGTTGCTATGTTTTATGGGTTTTTAACGGGAGTTCTTTTGAGAGACTACCTAAGATCGAAGATAAAATCCGCATTTTAGGTTTTGAGAGAATTTCTCATATATTGTATCGCGGGCGCGTGTATTATATCAATATGACAAAATCGGGAGTCCATAGTCCTGTTTATCCTTTACATTTTGCTAATTATTACGAACATAAAATTTCTGATTACGGATTTAGATATTACAAAAAGTCCAAAACTAAAAAAAGCGTGGTTCCGGCCGAAATTCCCTCTCTTAAGTTAAAACTTTTTAAAAACAAGGGATATAAATTAGCAGGCTTTTACGACGATAATATTCGAAAGACATGTACCAAAAGTCTAAATCAATTCTTAATAGATTACGAAAAAGTTGAAGAAAAGGTTAAAAATATTAAAAAGATGAAGTCCCATCAAAAAAAATTATTTATAATAGTTGCTATGTTCGGGCAGCAGTTTGGATTATATACGCTCTTTGACGTGTTAAAACGCCTTAAAGTAGTCAGTAAAGAAGACTTTCATTACATGAAAGTAAGCTATATTTATTTGATGAAATCATAAAATTGAGATAAAGTTTAATTGTTAAATATTAAGACTATTTAGATTAAAAAATCTTTTCCCTCAATTCATAGGACAAAAAGGAAAATATCTTATTACTATTTCTTAATAGGGTTTTTACATTAATTAGCATGGAAAAATTATAAAACGGGTTAAATATTTAGAAAAGATTTAAATATGAAAATTGTTATGTCTAGATTTGTATTATTTTTTTTACAAAAAAGGCGTATTTAGGAAAAACATTACACCAGGGTAGATTGATAAGAATAATACACATTTAACAAAATTAGTTAAGATAATTAAATAGTTCTAATAAGGATAACATGCTTGACGCAATCTTTAAGATCGTAATTTTTGGTGATGCGGGTTGTGGAAAAACAACATTAACAAAAAGATTTAAAACAGATTTATTCATATCAGATTCTCAGATGACTATTGGAGTTGATTTTGAAACTAAAACCTTTGAAGTTGATGGAAAAAAGGTAAAGTTAATGATCTGGGATTTCGGCGGCGAGGAAAGATTTCGATTTATCTTACCTAAATATATAAATGGGGCTATGGGAGGAATATTAATGTATGACGTTACAAATTACCCCTCTCTTGCTCACATTGACAATTGGTTATCCGTTATAAATGGTAGAAAGGAACTAATTCCACTCCTTTTACTTGGCGGTAAAGCGGATTTAGATATAATTAGAGAAATTACTTTTAAAGAAGGAAAAAAGATTGCCAAAGTTAAGGGCTTTAGCGGTTTTACAGAATGCTCTAGCAAGACGGGTGAAAACGTAGAAAGATCGTTTGAAAATTTAACAAGAATTATGTTAAATAGATTTTAACTTAAGTCTGCTATTATTTATAATTTTTTTTTTTTAATATCTAATCTTTAGGTAAACAAACCATTCTAAGAACAGAGCTTTTAGTAAATAACAGCTCTTTTTCATCTGTATACATATTTTGTTTAACAACGAGATTCGTAATCTCGACAAAATCTCCGTTGCTTAGTACTTTTAAACATTCAATAGCGTTCATTCCCCAAATTATTACTCGAATCGCCTTAGATTCATCACTAAGTATTAATTTAAGTAAAAATGTTTTTTCACCGGTTTTTGTGTTGACTTCTTTAAATTCTTCGATCTGAATTAGTCCTTGGACTCTTTTTATGTATTTATATTGCTCTATTAAATCCTTAATTTTAGAATTAGGTTTCTGTGGCGAGTCGATTTGGTTTTGATTGTATTCAAGATTATTTAATTTCTTCTCCATATTTTTACTTACATTTTCAGGAGAAAGTATGATTTTACCCTTTCTTCCTAAATGTACCTCGAGATTGTTATCTCTACCCATTCTACAATATCCTCCAATTATACGTATTAATTCGTTTTTTCTGAAGAAATCATTTTTGGTAATATCAACTTTATCATCCCATAAAATAACTTTTATCGTCTGCGAAATATCTCCTAATAGAAATGAGCCAACGATACCCGGAGTCCCGTCCTTTCTTGTAAATTCGCGTGTCTCGTAAACTTGGAGTATTTTACCCAACAACACTATGTTGGTCATAGATTCGTTAACTTCCGATATTTCGATCGTGAAATCGTCGTAGTCAATCTCTTCTTCAAACTCTTTATAAAATTGGTCATTAACATCGGGCGAATTAAGATAGATCCCGTTTTCTTTAGCAATTATAAATAAAATAGCCTGTTTCGACATAAATCCGCCAAACTCTTTCGCTTTACTTTGAACCTGTCTCTCTAATTCTTCTTCTGAGAATCCTGATTCTAGTAATTTTTGGTATAAATTGTCTATAGAAGCACTCATTTTCCTACTTAATCCTACTTTAACTAAATATACAATTTAGTATAAATTCAAATTAGAATTTTGACTATTTAAACAAAAAAATTAAAATCAAGTTGTAATTGATTTTCTTAAAAGAAAAGAATAATTTGTAATAATATGCCCATAATAGATTCTTCATCCGAAAAAAGTGAAATTATTAAAGCGCTAAACGATTTACTCTTAAAATATAGAGAGCTAACAGAAAATGGCGTTGTTTTCAAACTTAAAAAAGGAAAAAGCCCTTTAGACCTTCTTGGTGTATTAGATTTTTTAAAAGACAAAATTCAGAGATGGGGAAACGATGATATATTTACCTATTGTGCCAATTTATTTGAAGACTTTAACATAATAACTATTGGAGCTGAAAACATTGAAAAAGCAAAAGAACTAATAATCTCTGTTTTTCTTTCCGACCTTATTAAGAGCGAAGATCTGGGCAAGCTTGATGTTATTTTTAAAAACGTAAACACATTTAACGAGTTTGATGAATGGTTGCATAATGAAATCTCAAAAGGCATATCAAATGGCTATCCCCCAGATCAAGAAAAAGCAAAAGAACTTAAAAAACATTTAGAGACTATCTTAAAAGAAGTCTAATTTTTTGATATTTTCATTTTGATTCATATTAACTCGACATAATTCACATACCAACAACCAAAATCACAATATAAAAATTACTAATTGCAGATAGTCTTTGAGTTTAATATGGTAAAGACCATCTGATTCATATGGAAAAACCGGCATCGTATTACGATTGGAAAAATAATTTTAAGAAGTCTTCTAGTAAGCAGAAAAATGAGCCAAAAGAAGCGAAAATCGTTAATTCAATCGAGTTTCCAAACGATTTTTTTAAAAACTATCTAAAAATGTGGAAGTTTAATTATCTTTTTCGAGACAAATTCGATCCTCATAGTCATCGCATCCTCTGATTTTAATTAAGGAACAGAATTTAAAAATAAAGCACTTAACAAAACGTCTATTTTTTTAATTTGAAAATATATCATTACCATTTTCTTTCTATTCTTCAGTAAACTAATCCATTAAAGTTTTTAACTTAATGAATAATATTAATATTTAGGTGAAATTATGCAAATTTGTGGTTTTTGCAAGAAGGAAATTGATCTTAAAGATTTACGTAAAGGTTTTCTGTCCGACAATGAGAATGTTCAGAGAATCTCCTCTGGGACATACATGTATTCGTGCCCACACTGCCATGCTATACTTGCTA
>JAUWNA010000108.1 GCA_030612905.1 Promethearchaeota archaeon | reverse complement strand
TTATTCAGGTATTTACAAGATTTTCACAGCTTTCTCATACTTTTTTCAGACAGTAATTTTTGCGATTGTAGCTGGTTTTACGGGTTATGATCCAAGTCTAGAAGCATTGAACAGTGAAGCTGCAAAGTTTGGTTTACTTTTTCAAATGTCTATAATACCAATGATTATAACAATAATTGGTACGATTGCTTTTTTCTTTCTGTATAAAATATCAAAAGAAGAGGCTATAGATATCAAATTGAAAATTGAAGAAATGAATCTTTAATCTTTTTCTTTTTTTTGCAACATTTATTCTTATCATAAAATAGCAGAAAATTACCGTTATTTTTTACTTTAACTTAATTTTTCATTTAGCTTAATACGTTTTATAAATAGCAAACTCATCATATAAAAAATACCCATGGATGATAATGAGAGAGTAATTATAATTGGATTTTTTTCATTTGCTCCAGAAAGGATAAAACCTAAAATTAGAGAAGAAAATGTTTGCCCAAGAGATGCTACGAAAGTTAGGGCTCCGTAATAAGCTCCTGATAATTTTGAAATTGCCATACTAGTATTTGTTTTTTCGATTTTATGAGCTGCTTCATGAACCAATGTAGCACCAATTGGGATGGAAAATAATGGAATCGAGTACATAGAACCTAATATCGTTCCAATTGATAATACAAAAATAAATATTTTCAATTCAAAAACAAGGAATTCTAACAAGAATAGAAGCTCTAAAAATGAAGCAATTACCGCAAAACCGATACATATAGAAAACTTTGTTGTAAGGCTTCTTTTTGTAAGTATTTTTCTCCATATTAAGTACCAAGAAACCTTACTAAATATTGAAACGATTACATATATAAAAAATTCACTTTCTCTAAATTTCAGTACAATCGCTAAAAAGGGAAATACTAATATACCTAAAGTATTGCCAGAGATACTATTAAAAAATCTAACTGCCAAAAAATTACTAAATTTTTTGTCCTTAATAGGTACTAATATCTGCCGAAATGATGATCCAAAAGATGTTTTGTTCTTATCATTAATTGAGGAGCTAATATGAAATTTTTCGTTTACAGAAAAGTATGTAAAAAGGATAGTTATTGACCCTAAAATCGCAAATAAAACACCGATAATCGGTATGTATAAAAGTATCAGCTCTCCTGAAGGCTGCCACCATTTCACATTTTGAGGATCGGGGAGTACACTCTGTACTATCAAGGGTAACAATAATGCTAATATTGATGCAATAATTGAAAACATTGCTCTGTTAGAAGCAACTTTTTTTCTGTTTTTTTGAGTCTGAGATTGTTCTGGTAGCATTGCCAAGTAAACATTAAAGATTAATGTACCCGATATAGCTTTTATTACAATCATAAACCAGAAAAATAATGCTGTCGGCCAAAAAAAAGAATCTGTTTGAGGGGCATACCACGGAGGGAGCCATATCAACACATTCGCTAAAACCCACAATGGGAGGGCAAGAAGTAAAAAAGGTCGTCTTTTTCCATATTTTCCCGGTTTTTTGTTATCGACAATAACTCCAAAAAGTATTGAAAAAATGGCACCAATTATTAATTGCATTGAAATTCCAACTGAGACAAGTATTGAGTTAAGATTGATTGTATACACATAAAATTGGAAAATAAATGTTCCGAATAAAATATTTACTAATGATAATCCAAAGTCTCCAATTGAATAACCAAATAATCGAAATCCCAATAACTCCCGGGGTTTAGCGGCCTCAACCATAATCGCGAAAAAATCTTTTATATAATATTTATAAAAACAAATGTAGACTAGAATTACAATTTTTTTTTTTAAAAAGATAAAAAAAAAGATGTGAAATTATGTTTAAATAATAATTGAAGATTTATTCTCCAAAATATTCTGCTCCTTCTTCCATAGCTAGGCCAACGATTTCCCCATAGGCGATAGCATCTTGAAGGTTGCCTTCTATAGCTAGGTCCCCAGACATGTAGGCGCTAGTAGAATCTAACTCGCCAGAAGATAATCCTGCCCAAGTTGCTCCTGTCGCGGACATGGTAACGCTCGGGTCATCGGCCTCTCCTTCGCCATAATCGATCTTTCCGTCTCCAAGCTTAACCCAATACTTATAATTAACGTCAGTTACTACGAGTTGAACCGCCATGGCATCGATATCTTCTAATTCTTCCTTTAAATCTTCGCTTTCCTCAGCCATTTGCTTGACAAACTCATACATTTTGAGAGCGTCAGAAGGTTGGCTTGCACCTTTTTCTCTCATTTCTTTCAATTCTTTTATTAAATTCTCGTCAACCATTTTAAATTTCTACCTTTTTTTTTTTTAATAAGGTTACAGTTATAGATTACGATATAAGTTTATTTAAAGTTTTATTTTTTGAGAATGTACAGAAGCAAAATATATCAATAAAAATTATGAATTTAGAACTTAATTTACATCTAAAACTTTTTAATTTTGAGCAAACTTAATAAAATAATATTAAATCTATCTCTTCGTTTAAAACATGCTAAAAGTAGGTATAATTGGTTGCGGTGACATCGCAAACTTAAACGCGTTAGGATATATTCGCTCTCAAGACGCGGAGCTTGTTGCTGTGTGTGATACTGATTTAAAAACGGCTGGTGAAAAATTAGAAAGATGGGGATTACGAACCGTTAAAATCTATACCGATTATAAAAAGATGATTGATCGGGAAGATCTCGATATTGTTGAGATTTTAACACCTCACCACTTACACGCTCCCATGACCGAATACTGTGCTAAAGCGGGAGTTTCCGGAATTTCAGTGCAAAAGCCAATGGCTCATACTATATCTGATTGCGATATAATGATTCAGGTTTGCAAAGAGGAAAATGTAAAACTTAAGCTGTTTGAAAATTTTCGGTTTTATCCAGTTTATTTAAGAGCAAAAGGATTGTTAGAGCAAGGCGTTATAGGGGAACTATTAAATTTTAGAATTAATACGGTATCAACTGGAGGACCTGGTATGCCTAGAGGGTTAAATTCTCTTATTTGGCGCGTTAAAGTTGATGTTTGTGGAGGTGGACCAATGGTTTATGACGATGGAATCCACAAATTTTCAATGGCGCTGTGGTTAATGGGGCAAGAAAGAGTTGCGAAGGTATATGGTTGGATAGATTATTTTTCCAAAGTTATAGATGAGCCATCTTACATCTTTTGGAAATACCCAAGCAAAAATTCAGATGAACCACCTAAATGCGGTACTATGGAATTTACTATGGCTCCAAATCTTTATTATCCAAGTAATTATTACGAGTGTGATGAATTTATTGAGATATCAGGAACTAAAGGTATAATGTGGATAAATCAATGCACATCTGGAGGAAATTTTATCTCTAAAACGCCTCAATATCCCCCTATTGTCGTTTATGTCAATGGAGAAGTAAAATCATTTGGTGAAGACTTACCTAGAGATTGGAGGTACTCGTTCATAAATTCAACAGAACATTTTATAGATATAATAAAGAATGGCGGTGAACCTATCTACACGGGAGAACAGGGAAGGGCTTTATGTGTATTTGCTAAAATGCCTTATATCTCCAGTCAGCAAAAACGAATTGTGTATTGGGAAGAAATAAACGCAGAAAATGAGGAAGATAGATCTTGTGTCGTTGAGGAACCTTTAGAGGCAGACCCAAATGGCTTAACTGCATTTTATAGAAGAAAACGAAAAGATTTTAAAAAAGGAATTAATCAAGGTTTAGAACATACGGATTTCAAATACCAATACGACCAATAATTAACGCATTTCTTCAATAAAGATTTCTTTACCAAGTTCAGCAGACTTTACTGCTGCCAAATTGAATTTTAACACTTTTCTCGCTTGTTCACCAGATAAAATGGGCTCTTTATTATTTTTTACAACATCTATAAAATACTTTGTTGCGTTAATAAAGCTATATTTCCAATCGTTTTCGAAATCACTATATGTTTCAACCTTTCCATCTCTAACTATTACTATTGGAGCGAAAATATTTGATTTTGACATTTGATTTCCTAATGAGGTCCCTTGATTTATTTTCATGATTCCTCTACTTGCGATAATTTCAATAAATTCATCAGTGGAATAATATTTTGAAGGAAGGTTCATCTCAGGCATCAAAGAAAATTCCATGTGACCGTATTGTGGAACAACATGTTCTCTACTTTGATTATATTTGAACATTACATATGCTGGAGCATCTAAGCCTTTAAAATTGTCTGTCCACGCAAAAACTTTATCGATATCTTCATCAAAGAACCACCTTGCTAAAGTAAACGCGTGCCACCCGTTGTCAAATAGAACTGGGGAGCCCGTCTTAGCACCACCCATCATTTTTGGATCCTTTCTCCATTTATTTGCACTACTTGGCGTGCTCCAACCACCTTTACCGCCCATCGCAATTTTTATTCGAATTGATGAGGGATCGCCAATATAATCTAAATCGATTAGTTCTTTGGCTTTTAATACATGGGGAGTAAATAAGAAATTCTCGTATATCGAAAGAATTGATCCAGAATTTTTACATGCTTCAATCATTTTGTCTGCTTCAGTCAGCGTTAAAGCCATTGGTTTTTGGACTGAGATTCCTTTTATTCCTTTCCCGGCAGCGTAACTCGTTACTTCAGCGTGTAGGTGATGAGGTAGGAGGATTTCAACGATGTCCAATACCTCTTTATCCAACATGACTTTATAATCAGAATATATTCTGATGTTTTTATCTAAATTGAACTGTTTGATTTTGCTTTTTGCTTTCTCTGAAGTTCTATTACATAGGCAAGTAATCTTTACATCGTTATTATTTAAATATCCTAAAATATTAAGATCAAAAATAACGCCAGTCCCTATTATCCCTACTTTCAGCATGACAATTAGTAAAAGATTTAATTTAATATATATAACTCTATTTCTGAAAATGTTCTAAATTACTATTAAACAAAAATTTTTAAAAAATAATTGGTTTTCGGATAATATCTAGAAGGAACGTTAAATTTAAATTATATAAATAAGTCGTAGTAGAACTTAAAATGCCAGCAGAAAAAGAAGATTTAGATCCTTTGAAAGCTTATTCCAGAGCTTTATTTCGTGGTTGCGGCTATTCTTATAAAGATCTAGCAAAACAGCGTATAGCAATCGTTAATTCATGGAACGAGATTAATCCTGGACACATCCATTTACATAAGTTGAGTAATTATGTCAAAGAAGGCGTAAGAGAAGCAGGAGGTACCCCGATGGAATTCAATACTATTGCTATATGCGATGGTATTGCCAATTCAGGCAATTATTCAAAATTTGTCTTACCTTCGCGCGAGATAATAGCAGCATCAATTGAAAGTACGATAAAAGCCTATAATTTTGATGGAATGGTAATGTTAAGTTCGTGCGATAAAATTATACCAGGTATGCTCTTAGCAGCCGCCAGATGTGATATTCCTACGGTATTTTTAACTGGAGGCATTATGAAGCCAAAATATTTCAACAACGGTCCGTTAAAAGGAAAAACTTTTGTAACTTCTGATATTAAAGAAGCAATTGGTAGATTCAAAGCAGGAAAAATTAGTGAGGAAGAATTTTTTCTTATTGAATCTGAGACTTGTTGTTCTCCAGGAGCGTGTAATATGATGGGTACAGCAAATACAATGGCTTGTATCGTTGAAGTAATGGGGCTTTCGTTACCTGATTGTGCTACTACAAGCGCAATTGGAAAGGAACGCGAAGAATTGAGTAAAGAAACTGGAAAAACTATAATGAATTTGGTAGAAACGAATATTACCGCTCTAGATTTGATCACACATAAATCGATAGAAAACGCGTGCAAAGTTGCTTTATCTTTTGGAGGGTCCACCAACATGATTCTTCATATGTGTGCGTTATCTCACGAAATTGGCGGCGTTTTAAACCATTTTGACTTCGATAGATTAAGTAAATCTGTTCCGTTATTGGCTAAATTCAAACCGGCTTCCGAATATAACCTCACAGAGTTTCACGAAGCGGGGAGCGTTAAAGTTCTTACCAAGAAATTATCAAAGTTTTTAGATTTATCGGCAATAAATATTTTAGGAGAGTCGTTAGATACATATCTTGAAAAAGTTGAAGTATTAGAACATCAGTTAATACGCGACCTAGACGATCCGATTTCAAATGAAGGAGGAATTGCGGTATTAAAAGGAAATTTAGCGCCAGAAGGAGCAATCGTGAAGCAGAGTGCAGTTGACTATAAAATGAGACATCATAAAGGACCTGCCAAAGTATTTGAAGCGGAAGAAGAATTAAAAGATGCTTTAATGAGTGATAAAATTAAAGAAGGGGATGTTTTAGTCGTTAGATACGAAGGTCCTAAAGGGAGCCCGGGTATGAGAGAATTATCTATCCCCGCAGCCGTTCTAATAGGTATGGGGCTAGGAGATTCCGTAGCAATGATAACTGATGGAAGGTACTCAGGCGCAACAAGAGGACCTTTCATAGGACATGTTTGTCCCGAAGCATTTGAAGGGGGTCCAATCTCAATAGTTCAAGATGGAGATATTATTGAAATAGATTTGGAAAATCGTCTATTGAACTTACTAGTTTCAGAAGAAGAAATTAAAAATAGATTAAAAAATTGGAAAAAACCCGAACCTAAGGTAAAGAAAGGTTATTTAAATGTATACAGAAAAATTGTAAGTTCTGCAAAATACGGGGCTTATTTAGATTAAATAAATTGAT
>JAUWNA010000509.1 GCA_030612905.1 Promethearchaeota archaeon | reverse complement strand
CTGGTTTGTGAATCCCAATAACTCAAAATGACATTGTAAGATTAGATTTTGGAGCTGTCTGGGAAGGTTACATCTCTGATGTGAGTAGAGGGGTCGTTGTTGGGGAAATCCCCAAGAAAGTTAACGAAACTATGGATTATATGATACAAGTTCAAGAATATTGTGTTGATAATATTACGCCAGGAGTTAATGCTATGGAATTTAGGGAAGAGGCTCGATCTTACTTAAAAAACATTACAAAAAGAGGCTTTTATCTTATCACAGCACATAGTATTGGATTAGAATGTGAAGAAGCTCATCTCTTTGGTCCTACAGGTGCAATGGACATTCCTTTTGAAGAAAATATGGTCATGGATATTGAGGTTTGGTTAAATGTGCGAGGACAAGGTTTAGTTGGTGTCGAAGATTGCTATAGAATTACCAGTTCTGGTTGTGAAAGATTATCACATCTAGATAAAAAGATAGTTATTAAGTGAAGGTGACAATAAATTGAGAGTAAAAGATAAAATTGTGGTTTTGACAGGGGCTGCTTCGGGAATTGGTCGTGCTACGGCTATTTTGTTTGCTAAAGAAGGGGCAATTCAAGTACTTTCTGATATTGACGAAATGGGATTGAAAGAAACATACGAAACCTTAGGAAGTGCTAAAGAAAGAACGACAATCATAAAATTAGATGTGAGAAATTCCGATGAAGTTAAGAATATGATTGATTCTACAATAGATAAGTATGGAAAAATTGATGTTTTAATAGTTAATGCAGGTGTTGTAAGAGTAGGAGCAGTTGAGACTTTTTCAGATGACGATTATGACTTGTTAATTGATGTAAACCTTAAAGGTACGCACCACACATGTAAATTTGCGGTTCCTTACTTTAAAAAACAGAGGTTTGGAACTATTATCACTTTAGCGTCTGTAGCAGCGCACATTGGTCAAGTGGCTCATGCAAATTACTGTTCTACGAAAGCAGGCGTGTTAGGTTACACAAGAGCTTTAGCATTAGATTTAGCACCTTATAATATTCGAGTTAATAGCGTGAGCCCAGGTGCTACCGACACACCTATGCTACAGAGCGACGTAGCAAAACAAGCTAAAGATAGAGGTGTTGACTACGATGCCGTTAAGAAAGAATTCGAAGAAGAAGGTGTTATAGGTCGCTGGGCAAAAGCTGAAGAAATTGCCACGGGGATTCTCTTTTTAGCAACAGACGATTCCTCTTATATGACCGGAGCAGATTTGAGATTAGATGGTGGTTGGACTACAAAATAATTATTTTGGATTAAATTTTCTCATTGCTTGAAAAGCTTCTTAAGAACATTTTCTTTCTTAATCTTTTCTTTGACGCCTTCTCCAGAACTCTTAACCTTTTCTTTAATGCTTTCTCCAGAACTCTTAATCTTTTCTTTAACGCCTTCTCCAGAACTCTTAACCTTTTCTTTAACGCCTTCTCCAGAACCCTTAATCTTTCCTTTAACGGCTTCTCCCGACAATATTAAAGCTATACCAATTTCATTCTTAAGTAAAATTTGTTTTGAAAAGTTGCTTTGAATCAATGAGAAAATTATTCCATAAATTAAACCAGAACCCCATAGAATTAATAGTAAAATATTCACTTCTATACCTAGATTTGACTTAATCGAAACGCTGATGTACTTATACAATAACCCCCAAGATAATACAAACAATAATTCCAATACAATACTGCCTTTAACAATGGAAGAGGCGATTTTTGTTGTTTTTGAATCTGGTAAATGGAATTTCATTGTCTTAATGTCGTGAATACCAAAAACAAAACGTTTACTGAGAGTAGTTCCACTATGAAACGCTAAAAATATAAATATTGCGCCCAAAGAAACGGGATTGTCTAAGTATATTACATTTATGATTCCAATTGATATCCAGATAATAAAATTTATCCATTTAAATAATTTATTTTTGGGTTCTTTAAATTTATCTTCTACTTTTAAAGCCTTTTGTAGAAATGACGAAAGTAACTTTTGAAATAAAGCACCAATCCATAAAAATAGATTTATTATGATAAATGGTATTAAAATTATTAAAGCTAAAACTAATTCAACTGAAAATGACATGTTAATCACATAAGTAAGCGTTTAATTTTAATTAAACATATTTCTTTTAATTCATAACCCTAAAATTTTTCGAGCTTCGGATGGATCTGCCGTTTCACGCCCCATTTCTTTACTAATTTTTACCATTCGAAGTACAATTTCA
>JAUWNA010000065.1 GCA_030612905.1 Promethearchaeota archaeon | reverse complement strand
GTAAAGGCTATGCCTAGCGTTGAGCAACAAAAAGATATGGACTTCATGCTTTCAGGGATTGGCGAAATCTTTTCTCTTATTGTATACGCCCATTTAATCATTGAAAACGCTAAGATATATGATATTGATGAAGATACTGTAGACCAAATATTTGATTTTCTAGTGAGAGACTTTTCCAAATACGCATTAAATCTATATAATAAATCTAGTACTACTCCTGAACAGATGGAATGGTGTTTGAAGATGATTCAGAAACCTAATGTCGATTCTGAGCGGTTTGGTAAAGTATGGAACATGGTTCACTCATTAAAGGACGCATATAAAATGAACGAATAATATTAAGTATTTTTCTTTACTTTTTTTACTTTAATTTTTATATGGCTTTATTCCAAATTTTAAATTTATATCTAATTTGTAAGGATTACATTAATATTAGTAAAATTACATCCTAATTTAGAAAGTAAAAGCATTTTATTACTTAAAATAAACAACTAACAAGAATTTTGTTGAAAGAGGAATAATTCGTGTTGGGAAAATAAAACTAACTTTAAAAAAAAAACCTTAAAAGCTTTAAAAATTCTAAAAATATAGAGCTAGGCAACATGGAGATTTTTGGAAATAAATTAGCTTTTTTAGTTTATCATTAATATCTAAAATTATAACACTTATAAAAATGATTTATTAATTCGGACTCTATGGCAAATAATACGAATATAATAGGAGAATATCCTGGAGTAGTTAAGAATAAAGTGCTAACCGCGTTATTGCAATCTTATTTAGATAACTTAGATTACGATGGGATGAAATCAATATTGAGAGAAGCCGAATTATTGGAACTAAAAGATATAAGAGATGTAGATCCCGATGGTGTAATTAACTTTTTTTCTTTTAAAAAAATAATAGCTGCTCAAAATTGTTTGTTGTACGATTCTACTAGATTATTGTATGAAATTGGACGGAAGTTCTCGTTTTATTTGTTTCCATTTGGAAAAGATTTCGGAGAAATAATTAACGAAATAAATCAATTGATTGTTGCCCATTGGCAAGTTAAAATTGTGGAAAGCACACCTGAATTGGTGGTCATCCGAGTTGATAAATGTATATTTTGTTCAGAAATTGGAGTTTCTTGTGATTTATTCAAAGGTTTTCTAATTCATTCGTTGGAAAAAAATTTACCTTCGGGTTTTTGCGTGGTTCCATTTGGAACCATAAAAGAGAATGTTAGCGATCCTTCGCACAACTCCTTTGTTTTGAAATTAAGAATTGAAAAATCAGCGAGCAACATTATATAAAATCTCCCGCCTCGGCAGATTTATTCCAACTCTCAGGATTTCGATTCGCTTCTATTCGGTTGTCCGAGACAAATTCAAAACCTCTCGAAATCGAAGAGAGCGAAGCGTTAAACGAATCTGAAACTTATTTTGGCATCGATCTTGACTAAATCTTATTTTTTTAGAATTTTAATTAATAATCTAGAGGATTAAATCCAAAAATAACAAGAAAAGAGTTTTGTTGATAGTTGATTTGACTTCGAAAAATTGATCAAAGATTTTAACATGAATTAAATTGAGAAAACATTTATATCCTAAAATAACAAAAGCTTATATATAACAAAAATCAAAATAAATTTTGTTGTATTTATATCTTTTATAAAAATCACAAATCATTAATTGGTAAAATTGCCTGCAGATGGATTATCCACAGAAACAAAGGAATATGTTTTTAAAATCACAATTCTAGGAGATTCAGCAGTTGGTAAGACTTCACTTATTAATCAATTTGTAGAAAGCTCGTTTGAAGACGACTACAAACCTACATTAGGTGCTAATATAATCAGGAAGGATGTTATTATAGACAATGTTAACGCAAAAGTGCGATTAATAATGTGGGATCTTGCCGGTCAAGAAAAGTATAACGTTATAAGGTCTATGTACTTCCAAGGATGTGTTGGTGCATTATTAGTTTTTGATCTTACACGACATAACACTTTTGACAATATAAAGTCAAAATGGTTAAAGGATTTTAAAAACTACGTCAAAAAAGAAGGTGCGTACATATTAATCGGTAATAAAGTCGATTTAAACGACCAACGCGTAGTTGGTAATGAAGAGGGTTCTATCCTCGCTAAAGAGATTAATGCTAGCGATTTTATTGAAACGAGCGCTAAATATGGTGAAAATGTAGAGAAAGCATTCAAAAACTTAGTTTTCCAGATATTACGAAATTATGGAGAAAAAATTTAAGAATAATTTTATTGATTAGGAAATCTCCTATTATTCTTCTTTTAAGCTAGTAATCATTTTATTTAATTACAATTCGATAAATGATAAAGATGAAGGAATTATCAAGAAAGGTTAATTTAGCGCCAAAATCGAAAATTAGAGAACTTTTCAATCTTGCTGCAGGGCGTTCCGATGTGATAAGCTTGGGAATTGGACAACCCGATTTCTCAACTCCTGAACCTGCAATAAAAGGAAATGTGTGGGCGTTAAATGAGAAAATTACGTATTATGCTCCGACTAAAGGCGTTCCAGAATTATTACAGCAACTTGAACACAAATTGAAATCAGCGAATAACATTGAAGCAAATTGGAAAGAAAACATTATTGTTACTAATGGTGGCTCACAAGCGCTTAATCTCACGTTTGCCTCGTTGTTTAATCCTGGTGATGAGCTTATTATATCCTCTCCAAATTTTATTTCATATTTCTATTTAAGTCTTTTTTTTGGCGTAAAAGTAATTGAAGTTGAGAGGAAAAAAGATTTTAGTCCAGATATCGAGAAAATAAATAAATTAATCTCAGATAAAACTAAAGCGATTTTGATAAATTCACCTAACAACCCTACAGGACATTCTTTTAACAGAAATGAATTGCAAGGAATAGTTGAAATAGTTAAGAACAACGATTTGTTTTTAATCTCCGACGAAGTTTACGAGAATTATCTTTACGATGGGACGGAACATACGAGTCCAGCTTCCTTAAAGGGTATGTTTGAACGGACTATTACCTTAAATGCGATGTCTAAATTGTATTCCGCCACAGGATTTAGAATGGGATATGTAGCTGCTAATAAAGATATAATTGATTTAATGGAAAAATATCATCAGTACACAGCAGCAGGCACAAATCACGCGGCTCAATATGGTTTCTTAGAGGCTTTGAAAATGGGAAGCGGCTTTTTCGACGAGATTTTGGAGAGTTTTAATATAAGACGTTTACTAGCTTATAACCGACTAAAGGAAATGGGTTTTGAAGTTGTTAAACCGAAAGGGGCGTTTTATGTTATGCCAAAAATTAACCAATTCGGTCTTACAGGAGCAGAATTTTCGAAAAAAATAATGGAAGATCAAGCAGTTGCAGTAGTACCGGGTAATATATTTGGATCCTACTCAGAATACATGTTAAGAATGTCGTATGCTACAAAATTAGAAAAACTTGAAGAAGCTATGGATAGGATCGAAAAATTTGTTAAAACTTTATAATTATTAAATTATAAATCTTTTTCTTTGCTGTAAGTTTGTAGGAGAGCGTTTGTTAAATACTCCGTTGCTTGAAATACTTGTTCTAATTCAATAAATTCGTCTACTTTGTGAATATTGTTTGGATCTCCTGGACCAAATATTATAAAAGGGATTGGATTCTTAACACTAATGAGATGAGCGGCATCAGTTGCATAGGATAAACCTAAAACCTCGCTTTTAGAAATTTCTTTTAGATTTTGAATGAATGGATGATTTGAGTCTGTTTGAAGCGCAGATAGCTCATTTATAATCTCTATATCGATAGAGAATTTGTGTTTTTGTAGATTTTTCAAATTATCAATTAAAGAGTTGTGATCTTGTTCGGGGATTAACCTATAGTCAAGATCTAAGATAGCTTGATCTGGAACTATGTTAATTGCGGTACCTCCACTAATTTTTCCAATATTCAAAGTTGATTTTCCTAAAATAACATTTGATTTTTCTTCTAAACAATCGTATAATTGAGGAATAATTTTTAGTGCTCCTTCAATTGCATTAATTCCTTCATGGGGCGTTGACCCGTGCGCAGATTTCCCTATTATTTTCAATTTGACCCACAACAAACCTTTTTCGCCGATCCCTATTTTTAAGTCTGTAGGTTCTGCTATTATTAGAAGGATTGAGTCATTCATAACCCCTTGCTTTGAAAGAGTAAAAGAACCCGCCATTCCTGCTTCTTCATCAGCGGTTCCTACAAACACTAACTTATATTTCTCTAAAAAACGGGGAATTTTACTTAAGATTTTTATCACGCCAATTAAAGACGCTATACCACCTTTCATATCAGCTGAACCACGACCATATAATCTACCATTTTCAATATCAGCGGAAAAAGGAGGGTATTTCCATTGAGCGGGATCCCCTGTAGGTACTACATCAAAATGTCCAGATAAGACAATTTTTTCTTTTCCATTTCCAATAGTAGATATAAGATTATGAAGTTCTACACCATCCTTTTTGTTAATAACTATCTGGTTTTGAAAACCGTGTTCTTCTTTAAAGACATTTAAGATGAGATATTTTACTACACTTTCAGTTATACCCGGAGGATTTTCTGTAGGTAGTTGAACTAAGTTTTTTAAAATTAAAATAATTTCATCTCTTAGGGGTTTTGAAATCTTCATTTTCTAATTAGTATGATTTTTGTTCTTATTTTAATTTAATAAAAAGTTATATTTTTTGTAAAAAATATTAAACATAATGCAAGATAATCATTTTAATTTTGATGAATATATCGATCGGTCAAATACTCATTCAGAGAAATGGGATGGTGTTAGTCATATCTTCCAAAAACCTAATCTTTTACCATTATGGGTAGCCGATATGGACTTTCTTGCGCCCCTTCCTATTAGAAAGGCACTTATCAAGAGGGCAAAACATGGAATATATGGGTACACATTTTTTCCAACTGAGTATTATACTGCTGTAATTAACTGGTTCAAACGGCGCCATAATTGGGATATAAAGAAAAATTGGATTACTTATACACCAGGAGTTATTCCTGGAATCAATCTAACAATTCAGTCATTCAGTAAATCTCGTGAAAAAATTATTATTCAGAATCCAGCCTATCCTCCATTTTTTAGCGTAGTGAGAAATAATGATAGAAGACGATTATTAAACCCATTAAAGTTTTCTAATAAATATTATGAGATTGATTTTGAAGATTTAGACGTTAAAACTAAAATTCCGTCCACGAGAATTTTAATTTTGTGTAATCCACATAATCCTACTGGACGTGTTTGGACAAAAAAAGAATTGATTCATCTTGGAGAAATCTGTTTACAAAATAATATTCTAGTGCTTTCAGATGAAATTCATTGCGATTTAATCTATCCCAAATATAAGCACATACCGTTTGCATCGATATCAGATGAATTTGCTCAAAATTCAATAACATGTACCTCTCCAAGTAAAACATTTAATTTACCTGGTTTAAAAGTATCCAACATTATAATACCTAACCAAAAGCTCCGGAATATATTTAGGAAATCTTGTCGAAGTATTGGAATCACACAAGCTAGTTGTTTTGGATCAATTGCTCTTGAAGTAGCATATAATAACTGTGAGAATTGGTTAACTGAGGCGATTTTATACATACAGAAGAATCTAGAGTTTTTAAAAGCCTATCTCGAAGAAAATCTACCGGAGCTCGAGATAATTGAACCTGAAGGGACCTATTTCGCTTGGATTGATTTTAGAAAATTGGGATTCGATGCTAATCAATTAAGTACAATCATGCTTGAAAAAGCAAAAGTAGCATTATTTGAAGGTTATCTATTTGGAAAAGGTGGTAAGGGTTTTAATAGGATAAATCTTGCTTGCCCTCGCTCTATTTTGGAAAGGGCTTTAAATCAAATCACAAAGGCCATAAATGATAGTTTATAAGGTTTGAAAAATGAAGCACATAGAAGGAGAATTTAAAGGAGTTAATGATGTAATAATTTATTTTCAAGGATGGTTACCAGAAAATAAACCCAAAGGTATTATTCTTATCGTTCATGCATTTGCAGAGCATTCTGGTAGATATAAAAATATTGTAAATAAGTTAATCCCATTAAATTATGCGATTTATTCTCATGATCTTCGAGGTCATGGAAAATCTGAAGGCTTAAAAAATTATGTTGATTCAATGGATCAATTTATAGAGGATCTAAAGAATTTCTATGATATAATAAAAGAAAAAAGCCCCAAATTACCAATATTCATGTTAGGTCATTCATTTGGTTCATTAATTATTGTTTATTTTGCAAAGAAATATGCAAATCTTTTAAACGGTATAATTCTTGCTGCAATGGGTACGAGAACGGGGGGGAAATCAAATAGCTTTATGAGAGTTATTGCTAAAATTTTTTCAAAACTCGCCCCTCGAATTAGTGTGAATCCTGGCCTAAAACCTGAATTGTTAAGCCACGATCTTGACGTAATAGAAGACTATAAAAACGATCCTCTCGTAAACTATAAAAAAATTACTGCTCGACTTGGTTATATAATGATAAATAGTTTTAGAGAAGTTTGTTCATTTATTAATGAACTGAAACTTCCGATGTTAATGCAATGTGGTTCTGAAGATCAATTAATATACGGTGCTGAAGAGATAAAAGACATGTTTAAAATGGATGATAAAATAATTAAAATATACGATGGGTTATATCATGAGGTTTATAATGAAAGCGAAATATATCGAAAAGAAGTTTTAGCAGATCTTAGCATGTGGTTAGAGGAACACCTCTAAGTTTCTATTTTCTTATTATTAATTAATAAAAAAAGATTTAAATTAAATATAATCCACTTCAAATGGAGTTTTTGGGAGTACTTCTGCTCCTTTTTTTGTAACTAAAGTTGGAGATTCTAACCTTAACCCACCAAGTCCAGGACGATTGAATACAACCGCAGCAATTTCGACCATATTTTCTTCAAAGACCATATGACCCCATTCTTTACCAGGTACGACTACTGGCCACGATTCATTCCCTATGAGCCCTATTCCGTGTCCTAGTCCGAAAAATAAGTCATTCGCATAACCTTCTTTATCAGCTACCTTTCTAACCGCTTGATAACATTCTTCAAATGTATTTCCAGGGTACATGTTATCAATAAGAGCGTAACATAGCTGTTCGTATACATCATTAAATTTTTTCAATTCTGGTGGACAACTTCCAAGGACATAGTTATGGCTTAAATCACCAAGATAGCAACCATATTCGCTATGTAAATCTACAAGCAAAGATTCTCCTTCCATCACTTTTTTATTTGTAGCAGGCGTGCATCCGTTAAATGTCCAACTTGCGCGATAACCAGAACCTATTTCTTGACTTCCAGTAAAGGTCCATTCGTAATTACTTCCTGCTCTTCTCATTGCAAGCGTCCCAATACCAGCTATTTCATTTTCGGTAAAAACTTTTCCTTTAGGTCGCTCGCTTAAAGTTTTTTTAACTACTTCCTGACCAACATCAGTAATTTCGCTTGCTTTACGCAACATAGCGATCTCTTCAGGTTCTTTTATAAACTGTATTCGTTCAGTTTTTTCATTAAAATCGACTAATTCACAACCCGGAAATACTTTTTTAAGTAATTCTGCTTCTGTGTACGATAACATTTGACCGGTGATACATATATCTAATCCGAGCTCAACTCCAATTCTGGTGGAAGGCCCTTTTGGTTTATATGCTCCTGCTTTTTTTGCTGCGGCCTGAATTTTCTTTTCCCAGAAAAACCCTTTCATTGGACCCCACCCGCTCACATTTTTTAAATGCCCTTCGGCTTTTACCCGCTCGACATCTAGAAGCACAGTAAATAGAGATGGCTCACCCTCACCTTCTTTCGGTAAAAAGATTGCGCTTTTCCACGGGACAAAACAACCTGTTAAATAAGTTATTGATTTTACCCGAGTAAGAATGCAAAAATCCACGTTAAGTTCTTCCATCGCCGTTTGATATTTTTTAATGTGTCCTTCCCAATTAATTTTAATTTCACTCATATGATAAATCATCAAAATTTGTTTTTTAATCTAATTTATTTTACGACTTATTTAAATGTTTAATGTTGCTCTAATTTAGCTTCTATTGTTATCGTAAAAATATTTCTCTTAAGTGCTTAAATCTTAGCGTATACTTCAAATTCAATTTGAAGTTAAAAATGTAAAATGTAATAAAAATTAGATATTTACTTGTATAAATCTGCGGAAGAGTCTTTGATATTTCTTGAAGTCGTAATTACTTTGGCCATATCTTCGTACTTTTCTATAACCTCAGTTGGTAAAGTAGAATTGATTTTAGAAAGGGCAAATTCAAAATGTTTGTATTCGATTTTATCTATATCTTCCATTTTTTCTCTAATTGCTTGCATCCCCGCTTCTCTACAGACATTTTCTAAGTCCGCACCACTATAACCTTCGGTAATTTGGGCTACATGTTTCAATGAAACGTCTTTGGCCAAGGGCATTTTGCGTGTATGGACCTCTAATATCTTTATCCGCGATTCTAAATCGGGGGCCATTACATATAATAATCTATCAAAGCGACCCGGTCTTAATAGAGCAGAATCTACTAAATCTGGACGATTAGTGCTAGCAATTACTATAACTCCTTTTCTATCTTCTAATCCATCCATTTCTACAAGGATTTGGTTAACAATTGAAGAGGTTACTCCTGATCCTGTTGTTTCATAAGACATTCTAACTGCGGTTATTGCATCAATTTCGTCAAAATAAATGATCGAAGGAGACGCTTGACGTCCTTTTCGAAAAATTTCGCGGATTGATTTTTGACTTTCTCCAACCCATTTTGATAATATTTCGGGTCCTTTCACGGTAA
>JAUWNA010000467.1 GCA_030612905.1 Promethearchaeota archaeon | reverse complement strand
TTTACACTTGATAGCTACTGCCGTTGCGCCTGGTACCATTATTTGTTGAGACATATCATTTTACCTTTCAAAAACTAATTTTAAGAAATAATAAATTATTATTGTTAATACTATTAAAAAAGTCAGAATTAATTAAAATTTTCGTTTTAAATTATAACATTCTGTTGAAATCTCCAAAAAATAAAAATTTATTATCCAAGAATTAAAGTTATTATTTTTAATATTTGAATTAGTTACATGATCTATAGATTGAAACTAATTTTTATTACTTAGGTCAATTATGACTTAATATTTATGATCGTACAATCGATAAAATAATATTCATTAGGGATGATGTTTTTCAATACAAATTTTTTTACTACCTCATTAAATGATAATAAAACCAATATAAAACAAGATTTACTCTATTTTGATATTTGAATTATTGTGATTCTAAAAAAGTGGATTCAAATTTTTCGAATGATCAACCAATGGATGATCATACAAATTGACCATTAAATTATATCCAAAATTTTTTGTCGTGATTTTTTATGCATTTAATTCTTGAAGTTCTTCACATTTAGGCAAAAGATTTAAATAACTCTTCGGATATATTACTATCTAAGAAACTTTAATAATAAATTCAAAAAAAATTAAAAATTAAACATTTAAAAATTTCAATAGTGGAGGAATAAAAAATGGCTAAAAAGAAACATAGTTTTGCGTGGTCTCCCATTAGGCGGCTTATGAAACAACAAGGTGCCAACATTGTTGCTCGCAACGCAGTCGATTTATTAATCGATCATCTTGAAAAGACTGCAATTGGCTTAACTGAGCAAGCTCGAGCCTTTACCATGCATGCTAACCGGAAGAAAATTACTAAGAACGACCTCTTGCTTTCAATTAAGTACAAATAGAGAATCTTTCTTGGTATAAGTTCTAATATTATTTTTTTTCTTTTTTTTTTAATTCTTTATTATTTAAAGCGTTAATTTGATGTATTTAATTAAATTTCTGTATAGATATAGAATTAATCCCTTGATAATTGGGGTTTAAAAGAATTAAAACAAAAATACAATTAACCGAAATGTATTTTTTAAATCTTAACTTATTTAATATATATCTCTAATAATGTTATTTTTGATTAGATATGGCGGATAAAGTTAGTAACGAACAAAGACTAAATGGAAAAGAAAGACAGATCCTCTTTCAATCTATGGACGTGATGCTGGGAAACCTTAAATCCAACATGGAACATTTGAGTAAAGCCAAATATTTCTCGCATACTCAAAAATTTATAGATTTAGTATATGATGGATTAATAAATAAGAGAAAATTTTTCTTATTAGCAAGCGGGCGTTCAGCTTTCATTTTACAATGCTTTGCCACTAGATTAGTGCATCTTGGAGCAGAAGTTTATATGGTTACAAATTTAGGTTCTATACCTGCTCTTTCAAACGAAGATATTTTAATCGTTCTTTCAGGGTCAGGTACAACTTCGATTGTTGTAAGTTTACTTAAAAATTACGTAAATACTGTTAAACCTTATGGGATTATTAGTATTACTTCTCATCCTGAAACAATAATAGGGCGAATTGGGGATATCACTATAAAATTAAAGGGAAGAACTAAAAGAGATAAGGTCGATCTTCACGATGACACTGCTATTCTAACTCCCGAAGGCACAATGTTCGAGATTGCCGCATTTGTGTACTTAGATGCGATTATTGCTGAGCTTGCGATAAAGATGGGTAGAACCAACGAAGATATGTTAAAAAAACACTCTAAATCTATCTAAACTGTATTTTTACTTACTGAGTTTTTGCGTTTTAATTTAAAACTATAAAAATTATTGTTACTTAACAATTCTTGTGCCCATTATAGTGTATCTAAGAGAGTAGTTTTATAACTAAATATCAATGAATAGATATCTCCCATGGGCACACTTTATCTTAAGTCTGATTGTTTTTCTATATTACTCATGAAATTAGAGCTCCAATGGCACCACTATATTCTGAATTTTCAATAAAGATTGGTTTTTTCCTCTTGAGTTTACAAAGTAATGATAGAATTTGTTTTACAGTTTTATTCCCTATCAGAAAGCCTCCACAGAAAACAATATTTTTCACATTATACTTTTCAGCCATAAGAGTAGCAATCGTTCCAATGTTTTCTCCAATAATTCCAATTAGGGAATTAATTAGATCTTCCTTTTTTAACGATTTGATGTCAAAATCTTTTTTAATCTTGCCTAAAGAAGCTGCTGTAAATTCTCTAAATAGTTTATCAACTCTAGTATCTTCAATATCGTAAATGTCAGCTACTTTTAAATCAACGCTAAATCGATTCCCCTTACGAGATAGATCAATTGCACCATAATAGTTATCCATATTAAATAACAATTTAATAAGTCCCATGAATAAACCTCCACCCATGGCAGAACCTCCTATATGTTCAACATTATCGCTTTTTAGCACTATTGATGTCCCAGTCCCTATAGTAACTACTAATGAAGCCGGGAGAGCCCTGTTTTTAGA
>JAUWNA010000379.1 GCA_030612905.1 Promethearchaeota archaeon | reverse complement strand
AATAACTAAAAATAATATAAACCTAGAACTTGTTGAAATTGGGGCATTGCTTCATGATATTGGAAGATCAAAAACTCATGGATTTAAACATGGAATTATAGGTGGAAAAATTTTAAGAGAAAGGGGCTTTCCTAAGGAGCTTGCAAGAATTTGTGAAACTCATATTTTAGGAGGGTTGGATAAAGATGATACAAAGAATGTAGGATTACCTCAAAAAGATTATATCCCCCATACTTTAGAAGAGAAAATAATATGTCTTGCCGATAAATTGATAGCTGGAACAAAAGAAGTCACTATAGAAGAGAGATTTCAGAAATGGTTCTCAAAATATGGAAGAACTAAGATTTTAGTTAAATCTAAAGAGAGAATAGAA
Organism: Promethearchaeota archaeon; assembly: GCA_030612905.1. GTDB lineage: Archaea > Asgardarchaeota > Lokiarchaeia > Sigyniarchaeales > SOKP01 > SOKP01. Next base: position 2,771 of record JAUWNA010000379.1, on the reverse strand, counting down.
GAGATACAAAGAGAAATCAATGAACTCTCTTAATTTTTGGTATTTAAAGTTTTTTTTAATTGATTTAATATCCCTCCTTCTTCTAATATCGTAGCTATAAAAGAAGGAAGTTTTGAGAATGTTACTATTAGGTTACTGACTTTATTTAATATCGTACCATTCATTAATGAAATTTCTACAGAATCTCCATCTGAAAAATCTCCTTCTTTCCACTCTAATATAATTGCGGGGATTCCTTTATTTATTAAATTTCTATAATAAATTCTCGCGAAAGATTTTGCTACAATAGCTTTAATCCCAAGAAGCTTAAAAACATTAACAGCTTCTTCACGTGAGCTCCCTGTTCCAAAATTTTCTCCCGCTAATATTATAGTGTTTTTCGTAACTTTTTTAATAAATTTGGGATCGATGTATTCTAGAGTATGTTTAGCCATTTCATTAGAATCTCTAATGGTTAATGAGTGGCTTGGAACAATATCATCAGTATTTATGTTATCGCCTAAAATGTATAAATCCCCAATAATTTTATCCAAATTTATAACACCTCCCTTGGATCAGTTATTTTTCCGTTTAGGGCTGATGCAGCTACGGTTGCTGGTGAGGCTAGAAAGACTTCTGAACTGGGATCACCCATTCTACCGATAAAATTTCGATTTGTGCTACTGATACAAACATCTTTAGGTCCCAATACTCCAAGATGCCCCCCAATACAAGCACCACACGTAGAATTAGTAACTACAGCGCCAGCACTTAAAAAAGTTTCAATTAAACCCTCTCTTAAAGCGTGCAAGTATATTTCTTTTGAAGCGGGCGTTACAATCATTCTGGTATTGGAATTGATTTTTTTACCGTTTAGTATTTTAGCGGCAATTCGAAGGTCTTCCATTCTACCATTAGTACAACTACCTAAAAACGCTTGATCTATTTTATATCCCTCTACATCTTCTATGTTAGCTATGTTTCCTGGGTTTGAAGGTTTAGCTACAACAGGAGTAATTTCGGATAAGTTGTAGTGAAATTCTTTCTCGTACTCCGCATCCTCGTCTGGTAAAACTTTACTATATTGTTTTTCCGTTCTCTTTTCTAACCAATCTTTTAGTTTTTTATCAGGTAAAAATACACCAAATTTTGCACCCGCTTCCACAACCATATTTGCAACTGTCATCCTAGAGTCAATAGATAAGCGTTGAGCACCATTTCCATGAAATTCTAATGATTTATAAATAGCTCCTTTAGTGGAGATATCTCCTATCAATGTTAGGATAAAATCTTTTGACATTACACCTTTATCTAAAGTACCAGATAAATTAATTTTAAACGATTCAGGAACTTTAAACCACATCTTACCCGTAGCAAACACAACAGAGACATCTGTAGCACCTATACCGGTGGACAAACAATTGAAAGCCCCATATGTTGTTGTATGGCTATCAGAGCCCACAATTAACATTCCTGGTCTTGCAAAACCCATTTCGGGTAAAACCTGATGACATATACCTTTGTCTAATTGGTATCCATAGTTATTAGTGAATTTATATTTCTCAGCAAATTTTCTTGCGTCTTGGTGCATTCGGGCTGAGGATATCGTGGGAGGAGGTACCCAGTGATCTAATATGAAAAAAATCTTATCTGGATCCCATACATAATCTATTCCGAGTTTCTCGTATTCTATATGAACTCTTCCACCTAATTGTTCGTGAACCATTATCAAATCAATGTCAGAATTGATAAATTGTCCAGGCGATATCTCTTTAAGATTTGAATGTTCTTTTAGTATTTTTTCTGCTATTGTATAACTCATTCTGTTTCACGCGTAAGTTCTTGGTTAACACCAATATTTTATTATACAAAATTTATTCTTTAACTTGAATCCCCTTAACTTTAAATTTATTTAATACAATTTTTTGAATCTTTTCTTGAACAAGTTCAATGATATCGTCCGTGTTTATTATAAAATACCCCTCTTCTTTGGCACGGGTAATGTAGAGTTTTCTTACTTTTTCTAAAAATGAAGTATCTTCGAATTTTTCTAAATCCCTTTGATTTTTTCTTGCTAATGACATTTTAGGATCGATGTCTAAAATAATTGTTAAGTCGGGTTTACCTGCAAATTTATTTAAGCGCTTCACCCATTCAATTGTTATCTTTTCAGATTGACATGATTGATAAATAATAGAAGATTCAATATACCTATCTGATATAACAATATAACCTTCTTCTAACTTCATTTTTATTTCATTTCTATAATGAAGGTCCCTGTCAGCGGCAAACAATAAGGCGTCCGTTGACGGTGGAACTTTATCATCTTTCAAAAATTTTCTCAATAATTTCCCAATTTCGCTATTTGAAGGCTCTTGAGTTAAATAGATTTTTAAACCTTTCAAGCTTAAAAAACCTGCCAATAATTTACTATGAGTAGTAGTGCCAGAGCCATCTATACCATCTAAGACTATAAATAATGTTTGTTGCATCGTTTATTTCATGTTAAATTATTATTCGAATCTATAAAAATTAATAGGAAAATATTGTAATTTCTCTATAAATTATTAATTATTTGAATTTTAACTAATTTAGGTTTTGAAGTTGATTAAAGTTTTAAAGGAAAATGTGTTATTCATAGTTAGCAAAAATCTACACAAATCTGGACATTTTGAATTTTGTTTTTTTTTAAGTAATCGTACCATTCATAGCGATTTTTAAGAATTTGTAGTATGAATGAAATCAGAAATTTTTTGCTCTGATTTAATTTTTATAAACAATATTAAATATAA
>JAUWNA010000440.1 GCA_030612905.1 Promethearchaeota archaeon | reverse complement strand
AATTTTAAATGATTAAGATAAGTAGCGTTCCTTTCCCTTAAAAAGCGCTCAATATTGAGGAAAATCTACTTCTATTTCATAAGTTTTAAAACTATAAATTTTAAATAGTTCGAGGTTTAAAGTTAAATTAAAATAAAAAATGAACTTTCTTTTATTAAAATATTAAAAATTAAGAGTGTTAATTATGGAAGCAGATTATGCAATAATTTATAATCCTGTTGCTGGAAAACCAAAACAAACTGAAAAAGATATAGAATATGCAAAAAAGTGTTTAGATGATTTTAACATTTCTTACAAGTTATTCAAAACAGAATTTGCAGGGCATGCTATCAATTTGGCTAACCAGTTAGCAAAAGAAGGGTATCGTGTCATCGGAGCTGGCGGAGATGGAACTTGTAATGAAGTTTTTCACGGCGTTATTAGCTCTAATTCAGGGGCTTTATGTGGGTTTATCCCAATGGGTTCTGGAAACGACATCCCTGCTGCAATTGGAATCACTCCCGACATTAAAAGAGCGTGCGAGATTATCGCAGAAAATCATACTAGTAAGTCAGATATTGGGTTCGCCAAAACGGACGAAGGAGTAGAGAGATACTTTCTGGGCATTGGAAGCCAGGGATTTGACGGTGAGGTGGCGAGAAGATCAAATGAAAATAAAGAAAAAAATTATAATGCGATTATTCTTAAAACATTATTCTCGTGGAAAAGTAGAGAGATAAAAGTCACTATGGATAACGATACTTACGAAGGAATAGCAAACTTGGCTGCAGTAGGTAATGGAGGTGCTTATGGGGGAGGTATGTATGTATGTCAAAGAGCTAAAGTTGATGATGGGTTATTTGATATAAGCGTAGTAAATATTGGAAAATTTAAACTTCTTCTTCAATTTAAAAGGATGTATGACGCATCGCTTTTGCCTCATCCTGATATTTCTGAATATCAAAGCAAAAAAGTGAGAATTGAAATGAAAAATCCTGAAGATGAGCCTTACGTGTGTCAAGTTGACGGCGAGGTTTTAGGAACCCTTCCAATTACATATGAAAGTATTAAAGATGGCTATGAATTTATTCGTCCCAAAATAGACGAAGTTGCGGAAGCATTTAAAGAGAAGTATGGAAGATACTTTTATATATGTGAACATTAAATAATATTTTATTTTCTTTTGAGATTTTAATTATTTAAGTATTGATATGCCTGACTGGGACGATATATTCACAAAACGAGGTAAAGTCTTTACAAATCCACATCAAGATATGGAAAGATTAACCATAATCTTTAAGGAAAGTGGCGCTCAGCGAGTTTTAGATTTAGGATGTGGAACCGGCCGGCATTTATTGTTTTTCTCAAAGAAAGGGTTTGATGTTTACGGTCTCGATAAATCGCCAAAAGGTTTAGAGATTGCTAAAAATTGGTTAGACGAAGAAAAATTATCAGCAAAACTAACACATCAGAGAATTGATCAAAGACTTCCTTATGCGAATGATTTTTTTGATGTTATTATCTCAATTCAAGTAATTCATCATAATTTAATGAAAGAAATTCTCTTTTCCGTTAGAGAAATTGAGCGAGTCTTAAAACCAAAAGGTTTTATTTTCATCACAGTTCCTTTTCTTCAAGCTTTTAATGTAAAAAACGGTAAGTGGACATTGAAGAAAGTCGAAAAAAGAACCTATATCCCTCAATCTGGTCCAGAGAAGGGGCTTCCTCATCATTTTTTTACAACAGCAGAACTAAAACGTGTTTTTAGCGCTTTTGAATTGTTAGAAATATATATAGACAAAACCAATCATCGTGCAATCTTAGGAAAAAAGAAATAAAATGCCATGTTCGTTTAGGCTGAATTTTTAGGTTTGATCAACCTTGAACGAACGATTAATAAAACAGATGCTATACCGATGATTGGTAGAAGAATCACAATTAAAATCAATAAATCAGAATCAGGAAGGTTAAAATCGTCGTTCCACGGAAAATTTCCTTGAAAATGGTTGTTAATTTCTAAGTAATTATTATAAATAAATTGCTCTACTGTTTTTCCCGTTACTTCGAGACTATAATTTGAAATACGAGATATATCATCTTCAGTCGTGTGATGGTAAGGCCAAGCTGGGTTATCCCAAAAGTTAATGATTAAATCTGCTGAGGGAATTCCATAATTTACAAATGGCACATGGTCATCAGTAATGTAATTGATTATTGGATCAGAAGGAAATTGGTAAGTATATCCTAATTCTCTACCAGTCTCAAATAATTCGTTCAGTAATGAGGAGGTTGAATATTGTTCGCTAATAAATTTTAAATTTACTCCTCCAACCATATCTAATAATATCATCGCATCAAAATGCTCTTCAGAAGAATTATAAAAGTCTTCAATGTCTTGTACAAATTTTGTAGAACCTTCGCACCAGTCCCAACCTAAAATTCCATGGCTAGAATCAATACCTTGATCTTCCGCATCAAAAAACAAAAACCAAATTTGTACAGACAGATTTTGCCTTCTAGTATATAAAACTTTAGCAAGTTCTATTAAAACAGCGCTACCACTCGCACCATCGTTGGCTCCTGGAACGGGTGCGTTCTGATTTACGCTATCTTTTGTGGCTCTTGCCCTTGAGTCGTAATGAGCGCCTAAAATCAAAATATTAGTAAAATTTTCGTTCATTTTAAACAACACATTTTGGCAGTCTACCGAATGAATTGTAAAGTTATGAAGAGTGTAGTTTATCGAAGGATCGATTTCTTGAAAT
>JAUWNA010000348.1 GCA_030612905.1 Promethearchaeota archaeon | reverse complement strand
CTTTTCTGAAATGAGTCTGTAGTATACTTTTTAATTAACGATGTTTTCCCGACGGCTGGAGCACCTAAAACAATTATTTTAAATCCAAAAGCTTTTTCAGACATATATTTTAGAAAATCATTTCTTACTTTTTTAATTAGTAATAATTGAATTTTTTAAATCTTCACAAAAAGATATATTCTACATAGCTTCAGTATTCAAGAGTATGGATTTGTTGAATAAATAAGGAATTTGAAATTATTTTGTAGTTTTAAAGTAAGGTCTCTAACTAACTTTTGAAATGCTTCAATAACACCTTGACCTGTTAAAGCGCTTGTTTTGAAATATCCTGTGAAATTATGATCTTTCGAATATTTTCCAATGTTGAAATCAGAATTTACTTTATCCTCGTTTAGAGCTAAATCTTTCTCATCAATTAAATCGATCTTATTTCCAAATAATGCAATTGGAATATTTCCACAATATTCATTAAGTTCTTTAAGCCATTTATCAATGTGATTAAAACTCGTTATTTCTTCTGGTGCGTGAGAAAATACAATAATTGCAGCACTACTTCCATTATAAAACTTACTACGCATTGTTTCAAAAACATCTTGACCTGCAATATCCCACATATATAATTTAATTTGGTTCCCTTCCACAATCTCTTCATACTTTGAAAATTGAGCACCCAGAGTGGCGATATAATCCTTTTGAAATGATCCAGTAGTATACTTTTTAACTAAAGTTGTTTTTCCAACGGAGGGATTTCCCACTACAGCTATCTTAAATTTATACTCTTTTTCTTCATTTGACATAATATTATGTGAAAAAAGGTCTTTATTTAATTATTATTAATAAAATGTTTCAAATTATTTTACTTATATACATTTATACAAATCTTAACATTTAAAGAATTAAAGGTCCTTATAAATATTAAAGGTATTTTGAGAATTAATTAGATTAGATGTGATCTAAATGACCGAAGATCAAGAAAATCAGAACGAAGAAAAAAGCAACGATGATAAACAAGAGTCAACACAAGACCAAGATGATTTAGAAACCTATTTATCAGATATGAAAAATCTCGAAACTGACTTTTCTGATTTGGAAGATCTAGACCTCGACGAATTAAAAGAAATGCAAGATGCAATAGAAAAAGTTAAAGAACTTGAGTCCTTAGAAAACGAAGAAGCTATTGAAGAGGGAATATCAAAAGAACTTGAGTTAATTGGATCTAAACTCCAAACAAATGAACGCGAAGATTACTTAGCACAAAAGGAAGCTATGATAAGCGACTTCTCTGATCTTGAAGAGATCGATTTTGATGAGCTTCAGGATATGCAAAAAGCTATAGAAACAGTTAAACAAGAAGATAACCAAGTAGTTGGGGAAGATCTAATCCAAATCCCCGTTAGTAGAGGTGTATCATCAGAATTAGACGAACGTATCAAACAAGAACTTATAGAGCGGAAAAAAGAAAAAGCGAAGGAAATCATAACTCCAGAAAAATTTTTAGAACGTGCTAAGAATAAACGCGATAAAATTTGGTATCACTCTCTTTATTATTTAGTTTATCAAGCAGAAGATCAATTCGCGAGTAAGGCGTTGCTATATGATATGCTGAAAGAAGTTACGAGCAAAAGCCCCATTGATCCCATTCCGGAAAATCAATTCTATTTTGGACTAGGTTACATATTGAGACTTACTCTAAATGATAAGCAAGTTGTTAAATATATGAAAGGAGGTAAATTCAAAATTAATATTGGAATAAAAGGCATCAGAGAAATTTTAGAGAAAGTTGGAGAACCTATCAGTACAAGGCCTATTCTAAAAGAAGAAGAAAAGAAAAAAATGTATACAGATTTTCTAAAAGACGAATTTCTTGATATATAATCCTTTAATATAATAAAAAATGGTTAACAGTCATGGCAGATAAACCCTCTCTTTTAATTATTGGGAATAGTAATGTAGGAAAGAGCTCAATAACCAAACTTTTACTACCAAATCCGAGAAAGTTTAAAGGAAAAACTGGCAAACAACCAGGAAGCACTTTGTTAATTAAACCTATAAAGTTACCTCAAATGCCGTATGTTATTTTAGATTTGCCTGGTTTTGGTTATATGAAAAGTCCTAGCCGACGCAGAGAGGAACACATAAAGAAGCAATTAGTTGTTCACATCGAAAAGCATCATAACGAATATTTTTTTGGTTTAGTAGTAATAAACATTTTAAGAATTGAAGATGAATTAAAAAAATATCACTTTCAAAGTCAAATTACAATTCCGTTAACATTTGAATTAATTAAATTTTTAAAAGAATTTGACATCCCTCTTTTGGTAATTTTGAATAAAATAGATAAAATCTCCGTTTTTGATAAGAAGAGAATAATCTCTTTATTTATTAATACCGCTAAAGATTATGGACTAAATCTAATTCATGTAAACGAGAAAATCGATAATGACCGCTCTAAAATTCCTTATTTAGAATTCTCTGCGTTAAAGAAAACAAATTTAGACAAACTTAAACGCAATATAAATACACACCTAAAAAATTAAGTTTTAAAACTCTTTTTTGCGTTATTATGGGGTTGTTATTTTTGGGTCTTTGTCTTTATCCCAATTTACGGCAAATAAAAAGTCCCTACTTGCCTTATTTGTGTATATTAAAGGAAAATTTCCAATCTCTTCGAACTTTAGAGCTAATTCTTCTAAATATTCATATTCTGGGAAGTAATATTGAAGTGTTTTATCGCTTTTTAGCCTTTCGTTGATCTTAAGCGCTTTTGCTTGTAATGTGAATCCTTTTATTTCAAAAAAATTTGGATTAGCTTTATCAATTAATTTAATATAGTCCTTTAAGTAATTTTCAGATAAATTTAAGTTTTTTACAGCTGTTATTCTTACTAAACTTCTACAAGATAAACTTTCAACTAAATCTAAGGTGTCTGATATTTTACTCCACCCATTTTTAATCATAGGGCGGCAAACTTTTTTATACACCGCCTCGTTTGGTGCAGGTAAGGTTATATACAGTTGGGAAGGTAATGAATTTAAACTTTCAATCTTCTCTGGTAGCGTTCCGTTAGTTACGATAAATGAAGTCATGTTGCGATTCCGGAATTCTTCAACCAATCCGCCTATTTTGGGATATAATAGCGGTTCACCATCAAGTGATATTGCTGCGTGATTTGGATTCATGGCTTCACCATGAACTTGCATTATTTCATCAGGAGTCGTTAATGCTAAATTGAATAACTTTACGATTTCATCTCGTGAATCAATACAGCAGGAAATCTCTTTCTCGACTTTAAAATTTTTTAAAGAATCATCTACAGCCGTAATAAATCCTTGATTTTTTAGTAAATTAACAGCGCGGTCAACCTTGTTTTTACTTACATGAAGGTTTCT
>JAUWNA010000559.1 GCA_030612905.1 Promethearchaeota archaeon | reverse complement strand
TAATTTTTATAGAAATAACAAGAGAATTCCTTTAGTTTCGAGCGGAGATTCAACGCTAGACGAGTTATTGGGAGGCGGTGGCTTTCGTAAAAACTTAGTTTATCTACTTTATGGCGATAAAAAAAAACTTGCGAACATTCTATTGACCACTGCGGTTATCGCTCAAAAATCTTTCAATAATGGAGGTTTAGGAGAAGAAATAAAAGTTGCTTTCATTGACGCAAATAACCGCTTTAACCCATATAACGTAAGCAAGTTTGCTGTTTCCCAAAAATTGTCGCCTCGAAAAGTGTTAGACAACATTCTTATCGCCCGCGCGTTTATTTGGGATCAAATGGTAGAGCTTTTAGAAAATAGGCTCTCTGAACTTGAGCACGTCAAAGTTGTTTTAATTTCTGGTATTACTACATTGTTTCAGAGTTACGAAAAACAGATGTTTGAGGATTTACTGAGAGCTATTAACGGGATTAAAACGATTCTCTCTAAAACAAGGCCGCTCATCGTCCTAACTGCTCCCCTAAACGAATATTCTATCTATAGACCTAATGGCGGAAAAATTCTCTCCCACTTCGGAAGTGTATTAGCATTGATAAACGAAGACGAGCGATATACAGAATATGTTCTAGTTCAGCATCCTTTTTTGCCTGAAAACCGCCTTTTAAAGTGGAAGCCACGAGCTCCAAAAAAGAACTTAGCAAAGTCAATGAAAAACATGACCTTAGATTGCTGGTTTTCCTAAAAATCGAAGATTAAACGATAGTTCTATTGTTTCTTTTTGTATAAATTAGGCTTCTTTTTTTCAAGAGTTAAAGGATCGCCACCAAATTGAATTTTCCGTCCTTTATAATAAAGGTCTGATTTCTTCTCACAAATTTCATTCCACTTAACAATGCCATGCTTCTTTATCATAAGCAGGTTGTAAATTTTTGAATTGTGAGGTAAAAAAATTTCAAAATTTACGATCGGTTGTAGTTTCTCGCAAGGAAAATCTTCACATTCGTAGCAGAATTTATATCCCCTGCTCGTTACGCATTCATATGTTTTACATACAGGGAAATCTTTTATTTGTCCATTCTGCTCCCGGCAACCCTTGCACTTATAAACCTTTACCCCCGGGCATCTTTTGCAATATATCCCACAAGGGGCGTGCTCTTTTAAGTATACGCTCATATAACAATACCTATTGCTCATTTTATTTTCTATTAATGATTATTATAATTATTTTATCCCTAAAAGTTTAGCAGCATTTTCGTAGAGCCATTTTCTTTTAACTTCTTCTTTAAGAGGCAATTCCATAACGCCATCTGCTAATTGTTTTATTGACATTCCCATAAAAAGCCAAGTTGATCCAAATAGAATTCTATCTTGAAGAACTGAATTACCGAAATGAATAAGTTGCTCCCATCCCGTTCCTTTCATACCAATGTACTTAGGAAGGTAAGATGCAATATCAATGTATATGTTAGGATTACGCCAAGCAACAGCTACTAATTCGTTTACCCAAGGCCATCCACCATGTCCCGCAATGATTTTCAATTCAGGAAAATCCTGAGCGACAATATCTAAGTAGATCGGTCTTTCAACTTCCATATTATTAGTGGAATAATTTATAGAAAGATGAAACCAAATAGGTATGTCAAGTTCCACGCATGTGGAATAAATTGGATACATTTTCGCATGATGGGGCGGTATTCCAAACATAAACGGTCTAACAGCTACGCCTCTAAGTCCTAAATCGTAAGATCTTCTTATCTCTCTTATGGCTTCCATTCGTTTTAAAGGATCAATGCCTGCAAATCCTACGAATTTATCTGGATGTTTTTTAACA
>JAUWNA010000094.1 GCA_030612905.1 Promethearchaeota archaeon | reverse complement strand
TAGATCATTTTAAAGAAGTTATTCTTCAAGAGGAAACCGGATTAGAATTAGGAGGTGTAAATAAAAAATCCTTTTTACTTGTTTTTCCGATTCAGGAATTAGAAACCCTTCATGATGGAAATATTACTTTATTAGGTCAAGAAATTAAAGCAATAAAGGAATCCTCTATCGATTTTGGATTATTCATTTTAATTGGAGTCAATAAAAGTGAAATAGAAAATGATGAATTAAGGCAATTATCATTTATCTCCAATAGTATTGAGGGTTTTCTAATAAGAACAATTCCTCGGAGATTTTGGTGTAGAATAAGTTCCAATGCATTACAACGCAATTTTTCATTTGAATTTTTAGGAAATGCAATCTTTCATCTTTATCATCAAAAATTTGGAAATTTGATCAAAGCTATGGAAATATTCTTTATCAATACGTATACAGATTCAATAGGACATTTCAGAGAAATCTCTTCCGAAATAACGACACAATTTACCAAGAAATGGAAGGCCAAAATCGAAGATTGGAAAAAAAGAATTGACTGTGAATATGATTGGGGGTGCCAAATTTGCCCTTATCGCGAAAATTGCTATTATGTTAAAGAAGTTCTAATTAAGAGAGAAGAATTAGGAAAATGAAAAATCTTGAAAAAAAAATATTGATCGTCGCAATTGTCGGAAAATCACAAAAACTCTTTCAATGTATTGCAATTTTAAAGTTCTGCTTATAGATGGGGATTCAACTCATCCTCATTTAACTATAATCGAATCATGCTACTTAGAAACCTCTTTTTGTAAATTCATTTGGTATTCTTGGGTCAAGATTTTTTTGGCCACCTAACCCGCGAGTATAAATAATTAATGGAGACTTTTCTTGGAAATCTCTTTTATCGTTTAGATAAAATAAGTTTGCATAAATCTTTGTGCCAGACGAGCTAAATTCGATTCTCTCATAAAGAATATAGCTTTGAAACCTATCTGTATATAAAAATATCAAGGAGATTGCAAAAAATCATAGAAATCCATCATCTATATTTATTTTTAACACGCTTTTTCATAACACAAGGCTAATAACTATTTTAATGGTTCATTTATTTGATTAAAAGGAATTATCCCAGGTTTATCTTGATTCGGATTTCCTAATCCAAAATATAATTTTGTATTGAAAGCTATAGTTTTGGACCTGCGGTATTTCATACGACATATAATAGGATCATCAGCTAATAAATTTAATAACCCATCATCTGTTAATCCTTTATTATTGTTATAAACTTCATTTAATTGCTTCTCTGCATATCTCTGTCTTTTTTTTGAATATTTTGGTTTAATAAGATACTTTTGCAAAGAATTAGAGATATAAGTATTCGATCTTACTATTGTATTTGAAACATCTTCTCGTTTATATTTAGACGGTAGAATTTCCAATCCTATAATTTTTGATTCATCTGCTATGAGAAGAGTGCCGCTAGTTGGACTAGGTGTACTAATTATGAAATTATACAATGTTTCAGCATTATTACCAATTTCAAATGCCATTCTTGCTTTAATTGAACATGGAATTGATATAGCTCCTTTCATACGGTTTTTAATAACAGTTACAGATGAAGATACACCATGACTATTCCTTCCAACTGGCAAACTTAATAGAGCTCCAATTCTTAATGAAAAGATATCAGGTTTATTAGGCATTTTAATCATTGTAAATGATAAAGTAGGCTTAAAAATCATTGCTAAATCAAAATTTTGTCCTGTTAATGTTGAATTTTGATTTATTACGCCAAAAGATGTGCATCCAAAGTCATAAGAATGAAGCGCTAAGTCGTAATTATCCATTGGAATTAATTGACCATAAAGGATATCTAAAAAACAATTTTGTAAAAGAATATCTCCGTAAGAAATATTTTCTAAAGCATCAGCCATTCCGTGCATTTCCTGTTGTAAATAACTTGGAATAAATTTTTCGTATTCTTGAGCCATAATAGTAAATTTTTGATAAGTATATCTTTTAGGAATATATTTAAGTGCAAGAATTTCCATAAGTTCTTTCAAATTACGAATTTTTCTCGAGAGAAATTTGCCTTCAAGAAAACCCAAATCATAATGATTAAACGCGTAAACCTCTAAATATTTTTGACCATTAGATTCGTGCCAAATAGCATAACTCCCATCTAGATTTTCAATTTTTTCCATATCTCGTTTAGAATAATATTTCTATAATCATAAATAATCTGGATATATTATAAAGGTAAGTGATTGTTGAAGATTGGAGTTTAACGAACTCTTGGAAACTTGGTTGGAAATACTGTATTCTGGAATAGAAAAAAATTATTTATCTTAATCTAATTCCCTTCTTTTCTTCTTCTTTTTGTTCTTTTTTCAATTCTTTACGCTCTTTATGGGATATTTCGTCGTAGCGTTTAATATAAATTTTTTCGTATTTTGCCCTTAAAGCTTCTACATCTTCAACTTGTCCTATTTTATCTTGTAAACCATCTTCAAAGAAATAATTTCTTTTAAATTTTTTTGCTGGAATTCCCACATAGATATAACCATCCTCGAGTTTTTGATCCACAGTTGTTATTGAATTAGCAGCTAAGACGCTTCTTTTTCCGACATAAGTACCAGGCATGATTATTGCGTGAGATCCAATTCTAACATCGTCTTCAATAATAGTTCTCTTAATGATGAGGAGATTACCGATAATCACACTAGATTGTACAATTGCTCCTTGACCAACAACAACATTTTTCCCGAACGAAATAAATTCAGTATCCACCCAGCCTTCGAATAAAGAGTTTGAAAATTTTGTCTTTACTCCGAATACTTTAAAGCAGATGTTGTCTAAGAAAGGAAAAGGAAATCGATGACTTAACCAAAAGGGCCATCTTTTTATTATATTCCTAATACACCAATACCGATAATCCTTATCACTTGGATGTCTTAAAAATACGCCAACTTGTGGCTTGTGAATGATATTAACGGCCATAAATAAGATTTTGGCAATAAAAATCGCACTAAATACAAGGGTAATATACATTGGTAGAATTACAAGAGGTAAGAACGTATAAAAGTGAATTGGTCTACTATAATTCCACAAAAATTGCCAATAAAGCCAAAATTCTAAAAAAACAGGAATAAAACTGAACCAAACAATAATTAGATAGAAAAATAAATATCTTTTCTTTACTAAAACTGTCGGTATAAATGGACCTATGCGCATAGTATTAGGAATTGACATTTCTACACTTTATTTTTTTCAGTTTTTATTAATTTCTTTTTATCCTCATCAATATTAACTTCATGAGTCATCTCAACTTTTACTTGTTGGTCAACATCGCGTTTCATTATTAAATCTCTTCTTTCTTCGGCATATTTATTTTCTTTAAGTTTAATTCCGGGAATTCCAAAATATATCCAATTTGGTTCTAGAATTTGATTATATATCGTTGTACTGATAGCACCTATAACCGAATCGCGCCCCATTATCGTACCAGGCGCGATAGTGGTGTGGCCGCCAACCATAACATAATCGTCAAATATAACCCTTTTAATTATTAAGTATTTGCCTACTACCATTGAGGACATTATTGTGGCTCCTTGTCCAATTAAATTATTTCGACCGAAGTTTACAAATTCGGCATCGCACCACGCATCATTTAAATGGCTCGAAAAATCCATATTTATTCCAAACCATTTAAACGCTATTACATCTATCCAGGAAAATGGAGAATTTCTAATTAGCCAGAGGCTGATCTTTTTTAGTTCTGTTCTCAACATCCAAAACTCGTAATCTTTATCTCCAATTTCAGCGATAAAAATCCCTTCTCGCGGTTTATGTATTAAATTTACAAGAATTAAAAGCAATTTGCTAAAAAATAACACTCCAAAGATGAATATATACCACATAGAAAAGATTGCGATTGGTAAAAACAAAATCGTTGTGAACCCCGGATCTCGTGTATATTCATACAAATAAATCGAAACTAAAAAACCACTTAGCCAGAAAATGGGAATATATACTGTCAAAAATTTAACATTTATTCTACTGATAGCACTACTAGTAGTAAAGTCCAAAGCCAGATCTTCTTTTGTAAGGCAATCTATATCAACTGATTCTTCCTTTTCCTGCTTAATAGTAAAATCTTCTTCAGTTTCTTCTTTAATTTTTTCTTTAATTTTATCTTTTTTATTTTTTGTAATAAATTCATTAAGAGAATCGTTTCGCTCTAAGTCTTCAGGTGTCAAACCTAAATAAGCCATAATTTTATTCGTAAAAATTTTTCGTAGGGGGATTCCTACATAATATTTCCCCCCTTTTAATACGCTGTGTTTCAAACATGTAGCTAAGGGCAATAAAAAAGAATCTTTGCCAATTTCGGATCCTGGACCTATTTGATTCATCGCAGCAAGGGTAACATTGTCTTTCAGCTTTACTTCGAAATAGGATATGTTCCCGAAGATACCCTGCACTAAATGAGACGCTAATGTAGAGTTTACACCGATATAACAGTTTTTTCCAACATCAATAAATTTATCTGATCCAACAGATTCCTCAATGGTGGACCCTTTTCCAATTTTGCTTGCTCCTACAAAGTTAAAGAACCAATTGGAAAGCCAAGGGATCATTCCTTTGGTAAAGGCATTTTTCCCATATTTTATCATGAAGCTTCTCATATGATAATAATTTGCCGTTTTACTTTGTATGTTTCTTGGAATTATGCCATTTTTTGAAGGGGATATTTTTTCAGTAATACTCCAACACAATTTTGTTGCTAATCCAATTAATAATAGGTGTATAAGATAACAAACTATTATTAAAAGCGGCATTAAAATCAATGAGAGGAGGGGATACAGCTCTGTGAAAAGCATAACAAAATTGCTGGTGTCTAAAAAGTATTTTCGAAAAATAAAAAAAAAATATGTTATTAAGATAAAACCAGGGATTATCCAAGAGGAATAGTAAATAATAGCAAATATCAATATGTAGATTTTAAATTGTATTTTCACGGGTTCCTTAATAACAGCTTCTTGAGAATTCTCTGATCCATCCAATGATTCTGATTTTGTTTCTTCAACCATTTTTTAGCATGTGAAAAACTTTGAGAAGATAGCAGATAAATTCTTTTTATTCTTTTTCCAATCAAAAATTATATATTAGTGAAATAGATATGTTTTTTACTTTTTAAAGTTATATTAACAACAAAACTACCAAAACGATTAAGAGCTAACCTTAAAATCACACAAACTAATAGAAAAAACAACATGAAGAATAGATGTGAAGATTGTGGAAATTGCTGTGTCGAGACAGAGATGATTCTCTCTGACCAAGATATCGAAGATATTGTTAGTAATCATAAAACAGCCTTGAGAAAAACAGATTTTGTTCAAAAAACTGAAGATAATTTTTATCAATTAAAAAATATTGATGGACATTGCTTCTTTTTTGATGGGGAAACAAAACTATGTAAAATTTACGAGAGAAGACCTCAAGGATGCAGATTTTATCCTTTAATATACGATTTAGATAAGAACTCGTGTGTTTTTGATAGCGAATGTCCAAGACCAGAGCTTTTTTATCCAAATAAGAATATAATTCGAAGAACTTGCAAAAAGATAATAAGTTACTTGGAGAACCAAGTAATTTTTTCTAAATTAAGATAATAGTTTTTATATGATCTCGGAATTTAAATTTTATTTACGACTTTTACATTTAAGTGGATATAGTTAATGCTAAAAATCTTTATAACAATTTTAAGAACAAATATTTCAAATTGTATTTAATTCAGTCATAAAATTTTTATTAAATAGCGTATTGATTTAAATTAGATCGGACTATTCTAAATGAGGGATTAATTATGCTAAGCTCTGATGAGGAAATTAAAAAAAGAGTAGTTTCAAAATTTTTTAAGGACAAGTTTCTAAAAGTATATAATATTAAAACGACAGTTGTAAATGGCAGAGTGAAATTAGAAGGAAATATTTCTGCGTTATGGCATAAAACACGCGCAGAAACGATAACTAAAACAGTATCAGGAGTAAAAGGGATTGTTAATAAGCTCTCAATAACATTAGATAAATCAGCGACTCTAAAAGATTTAAAGAGCGAGCAACTTACTCAAGAAAAACTCATCCATATTGTTGATGCTCACCTTTCTAAACTAGAATGCTATTTTGGATTGTTAGGTACTTTAATAACCATAGTTTTTATTGTTATGGCTGCATTCCTAACTCCAAATTACAACCCTTTCGTAAATACTGTAAGTTCGCTAGGAAATGGAGTTGCAAAAACATTGTTTAGTATAGCCTTTGTCACCGGAGGTAGTTTGGGCATCCCTTTCATATTATATCTAGAAAAAAGCCTTGTTAATATTAATGAATTTATCCGTAGATTAGCCACCATTATCGCAATAAGCGGTTCGGCAAGCATTGCTTTAGTTGGAATCCTTCCTGACCCCGATTACCTAGATATATTTCGAATGTTTCACGCATTTGTTGCTTTTAATGCTTTTATAGGGACTGTTACATGCATTTGCCTTTATAGTTATTTAATGTTAAAGAGTGGTGAATATAAAAGACTTTATTTCATTATTGGTTTCACAACGGGCTTAGAATTAATAATATTAATAATTACTTTAGCCCCTTTAATTGAGTGGTTATTAACAATTAATATATCAGCTTGGACTATTTTGACTTCAATAAAATTAATAAGAACATATAATCTGGAATTATTATAATGATATAATTATTCTTTACGATAAATTTTTTAAAAGCCCTTCTTTCTTTGCCCATTAAATACAGCAGCTTTCATGGTTTAAATCTTTTTATAATAAAATGATTATAGAAGATAGAACTCTGGTCTCCTATCATTTAGTAAATCGTTATATCTATTAAGTTTTTTATCTCTTGCGTGATTTATATCAATTTCTATAAATTTAATGTAAACTTTATCCGTTGGCGCGGACGAGAGTACGTCCCCATTATAAGACGTGATTTGACTCCCCCCCGTAAACTTAAAATCGTCTTCGCCCCTTACTTCGTTGCCAATTCTGTTAGAAGTTACAGCAAAAACGCTATTTAGCAAGCAATGAGTAGTCATAGCTTTTTGGCAATACGGAAGTACTAAGTTAGCGGGATGAGCTATGATATCAGCTCCAAGAAGCGTGAGCGTTCGAATTATCTCCGGAAAAAACCAATCGAAACAAATCATTATTCCAATTTTCACGTTGTTTACTTCGTAAATTCGTAAAGGCTCGTTTCCAGGAGAGAACCATAGGCATTCTTTGTAATACAGATGGATTTTC